>JAHJGX010000047.1 GCA_018824205.1 bacterium | reverse complement strand
GTTTATGAGCGACAGTTTGATCCTTGAAAGAGTGGAAGCCAATCTGACCCGCTTACGGTTACCGCGAATCAGTCAGATCCTTCAGGCGGTTATTAAGACTGCCGAAGAAAAAAGTAAAAGCCATCTGGCTTTTTTGGATGAATTACTCGATGAAGAGGTCGTCCAAAAAGAGCAACGTCGTGTGGAAACGAATCTCAGAATATCCGGCTTGCCATTTATTAAAACCATTGATGAGTTTGATTTTGCCTTCCAGCCCAAACTTGACCGACAAAAAGTGATGTCTCTGTTCGATCTGACATTCATCCAATATAGACAGAATGTCATCTTCCTCGGACCTCCCGGAGTTGGTAAAACCCATCTGGCCGTGGCATTGGCCGTTAAAGCCTGTCAGTCCGGGTTCAGCATTTATTCTACTACGATGAAGGATCTGATCAAGAAACTCAAGAAAGACCACGAGTCCAATCGCAGAGCTAAAGGAAGAAGCTATTATAAATCAGCGCTGGTGATCGTCGATGAGGTCGGCTATACACCGATCACCAGGGAAGAATGCAATCTGTTTTTCCGGTTTATCGCCAATCGATATGAGAAAGCCAGTACCATTATTACTTCTAATAAGGCATTTAGTGACTGGACGGAAATGTTCCATGATCCGATAATCGTGACGGCTATTTTAGACCGGTTGCTTCATCATAGTATTGTGCTGAATATTCGTGGGAAAAGTTTTAGGCTATCCGGAAGGATCCCTATGGGAAAAGAAAAAACTGAAAAGGAGCTTATTGATATGATTGGAACGGAAGGCTAAAGTGGTACACTTTTCACGATCCTTGACATAATCTAAAAAACCACCTAAAATCTTAATAAAAAGGGCCCTAAACAGGGGCCCTTTTCGCTATATTATCCTAAACGCACTATGACCGTGCTCTCCGAAGAGAGAGGTCAAAAAGTGGGCGGTAAATGGCCGGTGGAAATGCCGTTTCTGTCCAATTCTGACCATTTCTGTCATTTTAATAAAAGTATAAATGATGTGAAAATCGAAGCGATTTATCGACGAGAAGTGACTTTATTGACGGGGAATTTGATGCGGGGCCGACGGGACTCGAACCCGCAACTTCTGGCGTGACAGGCCAGTGCTCTAACCAATTGAACTACGGCTCCATTTTTAAATAACTTTGATGACCTGCTGGCGTGATCCGTCTTTATCTGCAACTACGGATTTCGCCGGACCTAGCAGGCCGGTGCTCAATCCCGACTTGTCGGGAAACTACGGTTCCATTTTCAAAGTCCTGATCGCTCAGGCGGACGCAAATTTAAAGATTTTATCAGCATAGCGCAAGCAGAATCAATGAATTGGGGAAAAATTATTTCCACTGTGAATTATTCATTATATTTGTCCACTAGTGTCGCGTTAAAATAATTAAACATGCCGATAACATCCAAGAAAACAATATGATAAGTCTGCCAAATACTTTTTCCGATTTGAAACCTTATCCATTCGATTTCGTTATGTATTACCAATCAAAAAATAGAGAGGTAATACATGAATTCAGGCCAGACAATCTTTTCACAAATTATGGAGTTCATTCCGAAATCCAATTTTGATGAATGTGTACGAAAATATAATGGTAATTATCGCACTCGTTATTTTAGATGTTGGGATCAATTTCTTTGTATGAGTTTTGCACAATTAAGTTATAGGGAGAGTTTGCGAGATATTAACGCTTGTTTAAATGCCCAACCCAATAAATTGTATCATATGGGTATAAGAGGAAATATGTCCATCTCAAACTTGTCTCGTGCAAATGAAAAGAGAGATTGGCGGATTTATGCAGACTTTGCTCATATATTGATTTCAAAAGTCCGGATACTTTATCACGATGATACTGACTTTTTGCTTAACCTTGATAATACAATTTACGCTTTGGATTCAACGACAATCGATTTATGTCTGTCTCTTTTTCCATGGGCAAAATTCAGGAAACACAAAGCTGCGATTAAGTTACATACATTATTAGATTTATTGGGTTCTATCCCGTCGTTTATCGAGATAACAACAGGCATAATTCACGACGTAAATATTCTTGATATTCTTATTCCGAAGCCAGGTTCATACTACATTATGGATAGGGACTATCTTGATTTTGAAAGACTCTATCGCTTGCATCAGAATAAGGCATTTTTCGTAATTCGTGCTAAAAAGAACCTGACATTCAGGTGCCTGTATTCTAATCCTATAGATAAGACAAGCGGGTTACGATGCGATCAAATTGTAAAACTAACAGGATATAAATCAAGTCGGTTTTATCCCGATAAATTAAGAAGGGTAAAATATTACGATGAGGAAAATGATAGATATTTAGTCTTTTTGAGCAATAATTTTGACGTGTCAGCATTAACGATTGCAGAGTTATATCGAAACCGTTGGAAAATAGAATTGTTCTTCAAGTGGATAAAACAACATCTTAAAATAAAAGCATTTTTTGGTACTTCTTCCAATGCTGTAAAGACTCAAATATGGATAGCAATTAGTGTATATGTGCTGGTTGCTGCCATAAAGAAATCACTTAAAATAGAGTTAAGTCTCTACACAATTCTACAGATTTTTAGTGTTTCCCTTTTCGAAAAAGTGCCTATTTATCAATTACTTACAGAGGCAACATCCCAAGATTTAAACAGGCATCCCTCTAACCAACTGAATTTATGGAACTTGTAACGCGACACTAGTGTCATGTCATGCTTGTAATGACGCATAATATGTTGTATATTACTCCATCAAACAAAAGATGGAGTAACAATGAAGAAGTACAAAGTGACATTGGCCAATGAGGAAAGGCAAGAATTAAGTTCAATAATCCAAAAAG
>JAHJGX010000046.1 GCA_018824205.1 bacterium | reverse complement strand
CTTTTTGGATTATTGAACTTAATTCTTGCCTTTCCTCATTGGTCAATGTCACTTTGTACTTCTTCATTGTTACTCCATCTTTTGTTTGATGGAGTAATATACAACATATTATGCGTCATTACAAGCATGACATGACACTAGTATCAAATATTAACCAAATTCTTTTATTTTTTGCAATTGCATACCCTAATTCAAACATAACATTAGCATTTAATCCGGTTAAATCAGCCATAAAAATATCAGATTGATCAATTGTACTACATATTT
This sequence comes from bacterium, assembly GCA_018824205.1. GTDB lineage: Bacteria > Fidelibacterota > UBA2242 > UBA2242 > UBA2242 > B118-G9. Next base: position 9,006 of record JAHJGX010000046.1, on the reverse strand, counting down.
CAAAAATAATTAGTTTACCACCAATCTTACACTGTTCCCATGATTGTATAAAAATAGACTCTTTTTTATTTAATTCTTCAATAGCTATTTTAATGCTTTCTGAAAGAGTAGGCTTAGAAGAAGGGTAAGCAAAAAATGCATTCTGTGTTTTTCCCATTTTTACTAACTCCTGTTTAATGTATCATCATTTTTCGAAAAATATTCTTATTGCAACAATAATTTAACATTACCAATAAAGAAAATATACATTATTGATATGATATTCAACATTTTTCCTTTTGCCTTTTGAATTGATCCTGCGTATATTACTTACGAGTGACTTACGAGTAATAGGAGATAGGGCAATGGCAAAACAACTTACACCCAAAAAACAGCGGTTTCTGGATTTCATCCGCAGTTTTAGCGGCGATCACGACCGGGCGCCGACGTTTCATGAGATCATGGAGGGACTGAAAATCAAATCACTGGGGACGGTGAACTGGTACGTCAAAGAGCTGGAAAAGATCGGTGTTCTGGAACGCGGAAAATACAATGCCAAGCGTGCGCTGTCATTATTGGATCAGTCAACGGGTAACGAACTGCCGCTGCTGGGCTTGATTGCTGCGGGTTATCCGCTGGAAGCGGTGGAGAACCGGGAGACTATCGAGGTCCCAATATCTTATATTCATCCTGATAATTATGTACTGAAAGTCAAAGGCGATTCCATGATCGACGATCATATCGAGGATGGCGATTATGTGATAGTTCGTCAAAAAGCCGAAGCGTCCCAGGGGCAGACAGTGGTAGCGTTTGTAAACAATGAAGCCACACTAAAACGTTACTACCTGAAACCCAATGGTGTGGAACTGCATCCCCGCAATCCGGATTACGATGTGATTCGTGTGTCGGCGGAAGACGAGTTCCGCATCGGCGGTGTGGTGTTGGCGATCCTGAGGCAGTATGAGTGATAGAATAACCACAAAGACACCAAGACACAAAGTATAATTATGATAAATGCAACCACGAAGACACCAAGACACAAAGTTTTTTGTATAATTATGTTTAAAGCAACCACAAAGGTACCAAGGCACGAAGTAATTTTTATGATATATAGTGAGACCAAATTGAAACAAAAAGAAAGCATTAATATTCTTAGTGCCTTTGTGTCTTAGTGGTAATAAAGGAATGTGAAAATGTTTAAGCCATTATCCGAAAAAGAAGAGAAAATAGCGAAGGAAATTGTGGACGCGGCGTTTCACGTTCATAAACAATTAGGACCGGGTTTTTTGGAGAAGGTGTATGAAACCTGTTTCTGCTATGAACTTTCCAAACGGGATGTTGCTTTCCGGCAACAAGTTGAAGTGCCAATTATATACGACCAAAAGTCATTTGATATTGGATTTCGGTTGGATGTTCTGGTAGAGGGTTTGATAATATGCGAACTCAAAGCAGTCGAGGAAATGAACCCGGTTTTTGAAGCCCAGATTATGAGTTACCTGAAAATGGCAGAGAAGCGGTTGGGCTTTCTGATCAATTTCAATGTTCCAGTTATCAAGGCCGGTATCAGAAGGATAATATTGTAACCACAAAGACACAAAGTTTTTTGTATAATTATGTTTAAAGCAACCACAAAGGCACCAAGGCACGAAGTAATTTTTATGATATATAGTGAGACCAAATTGAAACAAAAAGAAAGCATTAATATTCTTAGCGCCTTTGTGTCTTCGTGGTTTTTCCTAAAATGTACGACAGAATTTATCATATCAGGTTAGAAGATTTTGAGCTCCAGGCGGAGCGCATTCTGGACAGCAGTCTGCGGACGCGTCCGATTGCGATTATTTCGTCTCATCATCAGAACGGGACTATCGTAGCGCTGTCTCCCGAAGCAAAGCAGGAGGGACTTTATCGCGGTTTGAAAGTTTCGGTTGCCCGGCGGATGGCGCATAGTGTCAGCCTGTTGCCCTATAATTCCACGCTTTATGCGAAGCTGCACCGCTATCTTTATCAGACGGTTTCCAACTATTCACCCATTGCCGAGCCGGCGGCGTTCGGGCAATATTATCTCGATATGAACGGGATGCAAAATATCTATAATGACAATATTCAGGCTGGTTATCTGATCACCAAAGATATCCGCAATCGAATGAGCATGAGCAGTCAAATTGGCATCAGCGCCAACAAACTGGTCAGCAGTATTTCCACTGCTGTGATACCGGAGATGATCTATCGCGTGGAACGGGGCAGCGAACCTCGTTTTCTGGCGCCGCTGCAATCGCAGATTCTACCCATCGCCAATGAAAAAACCATCAGCCGGATGATCAAATTCCTGTTTCTTTATCAGGTGAAAAATATTCAAGCAATTGTTAACCAGTCGGAATCCGGGCAGACGCTGTTTGGTCAGCATTATCGCAAACTGGCAATGGAAGCCAACGGCCGTGACAATTCTGTGGTCCAGCCGCCGCAGCTGCAGGACCATATTATTGAGCAGACTGTTTTACGGGAAGATAGCAACGACGAGGATATCCTGATTGCCATGGTGCGCAACCTGGCAGAACAGGTGGCGTATCAGTTGCGTCGGCGTTGTCAAATTACGAAATCATTAAAGTTGGAAGTGCACTATACCGATGGTTTCAAAAATTACTGCAAGGGACCGGTCCGCTATAATGACGACGAGACTGTGATTACCGAGGCGGTAACGCTGTTTATTCGCGCCAACTATCGGCGGAATCGCATTCGCTCGATTCTGCTGGACGCCACGGACTTCAAAACTACTAATGAACAACTGGAACTGTTCAAAGATAACCGACAGGATACCTTGTCATTGACGCTGGATGGTATCCGGGACAGGTACGGTTTCGGGAGTATCTGTTCAGCGTCGAGTTTGCTGATACCGAGAAACCACGAAGACACCAAGACACAAAGTTTTTTGTATAATTATGTTTAAAGCAACCACAAAGACACCAAGACACAAAGTTTTTTGTATAATTATGTTTAAAGCAACCACAAAGACACCAAGACACGAAGTAATTTTTATGATATATAGTGAGCCCAAATTGAAACAAAAAGAAAGCATTAATATTCTTAGTGCATTTGTGCCTTTGTGGTAATAAAGGAATGTGAAAATGTTTAAACCTTTATCTGAAAAAGAAGAAAAAGTAGCGAAGGAAATTGTGGATGCGGCGTTTCACGTTCATAAACAATTAGGACCGGGTTTTTTGGAGAAGGTGTATGAAACCTGTTTCTGCTATGAACTTTCCAAACGGGATGTTGCTTTCCGGCAGCAAGTTGAAGTGCCAATTATATACGACCAAAAGTCATTTGATATTGGATTTCGGTTGGATGTTCTGGTAGAGGGTTTGATAATATGCGAACTCAAAGCGGTTGAGGAAATGAACCCGGTTTTTGAAGCCCAGATTATGAGTTACCTGAAAATGGCAGAGAAGCGGTTGGGCTTTCTGATCAATTTCAATGTTCCAGTTATCAAGGCCGGTATCAGAAGGGTAATATTGTAACCACAAAGACACAAATTTTTTTATAATTATGTTTAAAGCAACCACAAAGGCACCAAGGCACCAAGGCACGAAGTAATTTTTATGATATATAGTGAGACCAAATTGAAACAAAAAGAAAGCATTAATATTCTTAGTGCCTTTGTGCCTTCGTGGTAAATGAAAAAATGTTAGCCCATCTCAACACACACTCGACTTTTTCCAGGATGCGTGGCACCGCTAATCCCCAGGAACTTCTGGCCCGGGCAAAAGCGCACGGTCAGCAATATATCGCCTTGACCGAAGTCAACGGTCTCTGGGGCTTCATCCGTTTTGTGCAATTTGCGAAAGAGGCGGATATAAAGCCCATAGCGGGTTCAAATATCCTCAGTGCAGGTGATGATGCCATTCTGTTGGCAGAAGACCAGTATGGCTACGAAAATCTGTGCCGTATTATTTCCGCCGTTCATGATGACGATGAACAACCTGTAGCTGAACTGCTGAAGAAGTGGAATGCCGGGCTCTTTGTACTGGCACATCAGGAGGCGCTGCTGGAACAGCTGTCCCGTTTTATGCCGGAAACCCATCTCTATGTGGAATTGCGCCCCGGTATGACGGAACGGCGCGCCTGGCGTTTGGCGAGGTTGTTCAACCTGGAAATCGTTGCTACCGGAGATGTCTATTTTTTGAATCCCGGCGATCAGAAAACCCATAAAATCCTGCGGGCCATTGATAAAAACGAAACCCTTTCACAATTGACGGCCGAGGATTTCAAAGGCGACCGCCACTTTTTTCGCTCGGAAAAGGAGATGATCAAACTATTTCCCAACAGTCTGGCGGCGATCAACAATTCCCAGTATCTCGCCGAACGCTGCAAAACCGACTGGAATTACGTCAACACGATTTTTCCCGGCATGTCGCTGAAGGATACTTACAAAGCCAACCGCAAACTGCGGAAGCTGGTCTATGACGGTGCAAAAGTACGTTACGGCGACATCAATGAGGCATTAAAGAAACGAATTGAATACGAACTGTCCCTGATTACCCAGAAAGGCTACGCACCATACTTCCTGGTGGTCTGGGACATCGTTCAACAGACTAAAGCCACGATCGGGCGCGGTTCCGGAGCGGCGTCGGTAGTCAGTTACTGCCTGTTCATTACGCAGGTAGATCCGATCAAATACAATCTTGTGTTCGAGCGCTTCATCCATCCCGAGCGGGTGGACATGCCCGACATTGACGTGGATTTTCCCTGGGATGAGCGGGACGGCATTCTGGATTATATTTTCAAAAAATACAGTAACGAACGCACGGCGATGGTATCCAGCCAGGTCTTTATGCAGCCGCGGTCTGCCATTCGGGAAGTCAGTAAGGTGTACGGGCTTTCCAATGAAGAGATAAAATCGGTGACCAAGCGCATCGGCTATTTTGCCCGTAAAACCCAACTGCTGGATTGGATTCGCAGCGATCCGCGTTTCAAGAATCTCGACCTCGATGATACGCTGTTGCAGATTATCCAGCAAAGTGAAAAAATCGTAGGCGTTTTCCGAACGCCGTCCGTGCATCCCGGCGGCATTATCATTGTGCCTGACGAAATCCGCAAATACGCGCCGGTGCTGGTAGCTCCCAAGGGCGTCCAAATCGTAGAGTGGGAGAAGGACCAGGTGGAAGATTCGGGATTGTTGAAAATCGACATCCTCGGTAATCGTTCCCTCGCGGTGGTGCGGGACACGCTCAAGCAGTTGGGACTTTATCGCAGCGAATATATGGATTATCATAAAATTCAACCGATCGGCGATCCGAAGACCGAAGCATTGATGAAATCCGGACGCACTATGGGCGTGTTTTACATTGAAAGTCCGGCGACCCGGCAACTCCTGCAAAAATCCGGAGTTGTGGATTTTGAACATGTGGTGATCTACTCGTCGATTATTCGCCCGGCAGCCAATCGCTTTACCAACCTGATGCTGGAACGCATTCACGGCAAACCCTGGAAACTGCTGCATCCCGATCTGAAATGCCTGGCGGAGAGTTACGGCATTATGGTATATGAGGAACAGGTTTCCATGGTGGCGCGGGAGATTGCGGGCTTTGGTTACGCGGAGTCCGATTATGTGCGCAAGGTGATTTCCCGTCCGGCGCTGGAACATCTCGTACCCGTCTGGAAAAAGAAATTTGTGACCGGTGCAGTAAACCGTGGATATACTCAACAACTGGGGGAAACGCTCTGGTCGATGATCGAATCCTTTTCAGGGTATTCCTTCTGCAAACCGCATTCAGCGTCCTATGCCATGCTGTCCTTTACCTGTGCTTTTTTGAAAGCTCATTTCCCGGCGGAATTCCTGGCGGCAGTGATCTCCAATCAGGGCGGATTCTATTCGGCGTATGCCTACCTGAGCGAAGCCCGGCGTTTTGGCACTAAGATTTTACCGCCTTACATCAATACCAGCTGGCGGGAGTATCGCGGGCGCAAAGACCGGATCCGGATGGGGTTTATGGCGATTAAAAAGCTGCAGAGCAAGACAATTGATACGATTCTGGCGGAGCGCAAAACCGGTAATTTTCAGTCGCTGAATGATTTTCTGGTGCGGGTAGATATCAATCTCGCAGACGCCATGGCGCTGACCAATGCCGGCTGTTTTGCCGAACTGGAACCGGAGACGAATCACAAGGAGATTGTCTTCAAGGTGGCGAACTTTTACCTGCAGGATGGGGTGGGAGAGCCGGTGCAGATTTCCTATTCCCGGGAGCCGTTGACCCACCAGGAACGGCTTACGCTGGAAATTGAGTCTTTCGGCTTTCCGGTTACTGAACATCCGCTGGAACGTTATCTGCCAGTATTGGGTGAGCGTATCCGCAAGGCGCAGGATATTCCGAACCTTGCCGGGCAGACAATCAACCTGGCAGGCGTTTACATTACCCGCAAAGTAACATCCACCAAAAAACGCGAACCCATGGAGTTTGTGACTTTTGAGGACGAAACCGATATTTTCGAATGCGTGATGTTCTCGGATTCATACAAGGAATTCGGCGATTTACTGAACTGGGAAAGCCTGTTCGTGATTCGGGGCAAGGTGGAAGTGGCGTTTGATGTTTATACAATCACGGTGGAAAAATTGGGTAGTCTGAGACGGGTTGTGGATAAACTGACGCCGAAAAAAGAGGGGATGACCAGAAAACCAATTATGACGGAGACGCGCTATGCGACGGAATGGTAGATGCAACCACAAAGGCACCAAGACACGAAGTTTTTTCTTCTGGTTGCAGGGCTCCGATGATATGTTATGTTGGAAGTACGGTAGTGAGGGAAATCTCTGTAAAACCGGATTGAAAGTTATAGTTCTGTCATGTCCTCAGACCTGATGGTACGATAAAGAGTTGCGATAAAGTACACCTGTCAGGTTTATTTAAATAATGGTATCCGAAGTAGTAGAATCTTTTAAACCTGACAGGTGTAGCGCAGTTTACGATGCAGAGTTGCGATAAATGCGCCGGGAGTGAGCTCCCGATGCAATTAATGATAAAAGTTTTGTCGATTAGATTTCATATGATTTGCACAGAATATCCTTGAATATCGATAAAATTTCAGTAATATTCGGATGTTATGTGGAAAACTATAGAATAACTTGTTAGCCAAACATAAAAGAAGGGAGTCCATAATGACACCTCGATCCATATCTAAGATAGTCGTACATAAGCTCTTTGGAACATACGATTACGTCCTGAGCGCCCCTGCCAATGCCAATGAACCCAATCGCCTCGCTATTCTTTACGGCGATAATGGCACTGGGAAAACTACGATTCTGAAACTGCTTTTCCATCTCCTCTCCCCAGAGACGGGTCAAGGACATAAGACAGTCTTGGCAACAATCCCCGTTTCCGCTTTTGATGTGCACTTCTCAACGGGCGACAGAGTTTGGATGCGACGACCTGAAGGACAACTTACTGGTGGTTTTGTAATCGGCATGAAGCTTGGGCGTGCAAAGGAGAGAACGGCGGAGTTCAAACAGGATGATGACGGAGCTTTCACAGCCAATCCGGAAACGACAACTTTCCTTAAGCATCTCGCCAAGCTTGAGTTGGCGTTGTACTTCCTGTCGGATGATCGTAGCGTACATTTTGCTGGCGTAGGGACGTCGGATTCGATGTCATTCGACGGTGGAGATCTTGACGAAGAAGTGATATTCGCTAGAAATTACCCGGGGCATGTTTTTCAAAGAAGGATGTTCCGTGGCTTAGAACAACGAGCACAACTGCTACTTCAGCAATCGATTCTCCGCTCCGAGCGATGGTTGCAGTCTCAGGCAGTGAGGGGGGCGTCCCAAGGAGAGTCGAGCGTCAATGCGCTCTACGCGGAGATCCTCAAGCGCATTTCTAGTCTTCCTCTGACATCCGACTTGGCAGGAAAGCCCAAGATCGACGCTCTGCTAAAGAGAATGGCCGACCTCGAAATCCGGTCACGAGAGTTCGCCCGCTATGGGCTAATTCCAGAGTTTCATGGGAAGGACATCGTGCAGGTGATTAAGCAGGCACCAAAAACGCATGTTGAAATCATCATGACTGTAGTAACCCCATATGTTGAGAGCGTGGAGCGAAAGCTCGACGCCATGGAAAATCTTCAAAAGCGTGTGGACACACTCGTTAGCCTTCTGAATTCCTTCTACAGCGGCAAGGCGCTTAGCTACGACGTCCATGTGGGATTCGCACTGTCGACGACAGACGGAAGACGTTTGCAGCCAGAAATGTTGTCATCCGGTGAGAGGCACCTTCTCTTGCTCTTCTGCAACACAGTTCAAGCGCTCGATAAGCCTAGTATTTTCGTCATCGATGAGCCTGAAATATCCCTGAACATAAAATGGCAGCGCCGCCTCCTGTCCGCATTGCTCCAATGTTCCGAAGAGCAGCCGGTTCAATACTTCCTCGCGTCGCACAGCCTTGAGCTCCTTGCACAGTATCGCAACAACGCAATCAGACTTGTCTCTGAGCAGGAGGTGAAAGATGGAACTCCGAAGAACGCTTGAGGAGATCCACGCCCTCTATCAGGTGGAACCAGAACTCCGCGACCTGTATGTCGAAGGGTCTTCGGACAAATGCTTCTTTGACTGGTATATCGAGAGCACGGGAGAGGCAAATGTAACCGTATACCCTATTGAGCTGATCGACATTCCTGACGAGATTCTGCAAAAGCACTCGTTACCTTCAGGGTCAAACAAGGCTCGGCTAATCGCTCTGTCATACGAGGTAGCCAGCAGCCCCGCTGCGGCAGGCGTAATGTGCATCGCAGACCGTGATTATGATGATTGCTGTAGTCTTGATCACCACAATTCCGGCCTCACCCATACTGATGGAAACTCGATCGAGCTCTACGCACTTCATCCGGCCGTATTCCGGAAGTTCGTACTATTAACGCGGCGGATAAATATTGTGTGATATAAGGTTATAAATGTTATCTTATAAGCATGAAAGAAACAGATTTAAGAAAACAGCCAGATGACGTTCGCAATCATATGAGAAAGCAAGCAATTCGGTTGATAAAAGT
>JAHJGX010000045.1 GCA_018824205.1 bacterium | reverse complement strand
ATTTGTATAACCATATAGTCCGTTATCCTTAACTGCATTTGCAAATATCGGGATATTGAATTTTTCGGCTTTTTCTTTAGAATAATTACCCTTTGGAGCATCGCCACCAGCGAATATTTCATCACAAACCGATGGTAAGGGTACTTTACTTACGTCTTCTTCTAATTTTTTGAATAAATCGTTTTTCCTGCTTTGGAAGAGTTCTTTGGCGTTTTGCCGGTTGCGTTCAACATTGGCTCTGGCTTTGTCGATGGCTTCAAAGCATTGGTCTAATTTGGATACGATGCGCTTTTGTTCAGATAGAAATGGAATAAAGGTTTTAATTGCATAAATATCATTCCTATTAATTCCTGGTTTAACACCTTTGGCAAGTTTTGGCAATTCGAGTAAAGACAATAAATAATATAGAAAATTGAGGTTTAGTTCATTCTTATCGAATTTAGTGTAATAAGTCACGTCGAGTGGCCAAAACTTTTCTTCTGTGTAATTAATCTCACCTGCAGAACCTTTTCTTCCAACAATGATACTTGTTTCATCTACATAATATTCATTGGTTCTATTTATTATTCCATTTGCTCCATATACGGGGTAAAGCCCTTTATGTATTCGTTTTTCCTTTGGTAATGGCTTCCCATATTCCAAAGAAAGAACTTCCCCCAATTTTTTTATTTTCCACCCCTGTTTCATATCAACTCTTTGTCTGAATCACTGATTTGCACAGATTGTCAGATTTCACGGATTGTTTCCATAATTTCTTTTTTTATACATTTCATAATCTGTGTCATCATTTAATCTTTCTAATCCGTGATTCAGATAATTGTTTTTTCATAACACTAATCGTTTAAAAGTCAGGCTTTTACTGCCAAAGTTGATGAGTAATCCCACTTCCAATTTATATGCAAATCCATTTTGAAAGGCACAGACTTCACCCAAATGCTTTATTTCCCAACCCTGTTTCATATCAACTCTTTGTCTGAATCACTGATTTGCACGGATTGTCAGATTTCACGGATTGTTTCCATAATTTCTTTTTTTATACATTTCATAATCTGTGTCATCATTTAATCTTTCTAATCCGTGATCCAGATAATTGTTTTTTCATAACACTAATCGTTTAAAAGTCAGGCTTTTACTGCCAAAGTTGATGAGTAATCCCACTTCCAATTTATATGCCTTAAGATAGTTTAATGCCTGGGCAAGATGCACATCTTCCAATTGAATGATAGCTTTCAATTCCACCAGCACCTTGTTTTCGACTACAAAATCGGCTCTGCGTGTGCCAATTGGTTCGGGTAAATCTTTATAAAAAATATCCTGTTCTATTTCTCTGGCAAATTCCAATCCTTTTTGACTCATCTCCCATGCCAATGCTCTTTGATAAATCACTTCCTGAAACCCATTTCCCAAAAAGGAATGAACTTCGAACGAAGCACCGATAATCTTTTCTGTTATGTCTTTATATTTTAATTCAGCCATTTTCTAAAATCCGTGAAATCCATTAATCCCCATAATCTGTGATTCAGACAATGAGTGATTTTATTTTCACTAATACTTTTGCTGTTTCAGCATCAAGCGTTTCCATCTCCGCCAGTATTTTCTGCGGGTTTCGCAAAGGCGCCTCTTCGGGTGTATTGGGATTTTTAACGCTTAGATCGTATGTATCAGTTTTAACATCAGTAATGGTTACTGACCATGATTTTTCGCTCTCTGCTTGGGTCTTTTGCAGGTCCTTAAACTCCGCCATGTCATTATCATTAAGCGGGTTGGTCTTGCCCATATTCCTGCCGGGATTCAATTGGTAATACCAAATCTTTTTAGTGGGTTCGCCTTTGTTAAAGAACAGTACCACCGTCTTTACACCCGCCCCCAGGAATGTGCCGCCCGGCATATCCAGAATGATGTGCAGGTTACAGGTTTCAAGCAGGTGCTTCCGTAAAGAGACAGACGCATTGTCAGTATTACTCAAGAAAGTATTCTTAATCACCACGCCAGCACGTCCGCCAGCCTTCAAAATCTTGATAAAATGCTGTAGAAACAGAAATGCAGTCTCACCGGTTTTAATATCAAAATTCTGCTGGACTTCTTTGCGCTCCTTACCACCGAAGGGCGGATTCGTCAGGATAACATTGTAGCGGTCTTTTTCCTGAATATCCCGAATGTTCTCACTTAATGTATTGGTATGGAGGATATTGGGCGCTTCAATGCCGTGCAGGATCATATTCATCACACCAATGATGTACGCCAGGTTTTTCTTCTCTTTGCCGTAAAAAGTGTTTTCCTGCAGGGTTTTCAGATTGGAAGTGCTCAGATTGTCACGGTCTTTCGTCATGTGGGCATAGGATTCGCATAAGAAACCTGCCGAACCGACCGCACCATCATAGACTGTTTCACCTATTTGGGGATCGACCGTATCTACAATAGCACGAATCAGTGGTCTTGGAGTATAATACTGTCCCCCATTTCGACCAGCATTACCCATATTCCTGATCTTGGATTCATAAAGGTGGCTTAACTCATGCTTATCTATGGTGGAACGAAATTCCAAGGCATCAGCATACTCAATAATCTCCCGAAGGTTATAACCACTTTGGATTTTATTCTTCAACTCACTGAATATTTCACCAATTTTGTATTCAATGGTCTTCGGACCGTCGGCCTTCTCTTTAAATCTGGATAAGTAGGGAAAAAGTTTGCCATCAACAAATTGAACCAAATCGGGACCATTCATGGCTTTATGATGATCCAGTTTGCCGTCTGCTGTTTTGGGCATCGCCCAATTTGCCCAGCGGTATTCATCATCAAGGATGAATTCATACGGCTGCCCCTTAAGTTCGGCCTCGTCCTTTTTATCTAATTCTAATTCATCCAGATAACGCAAAAACAGTATCCAGGATGTTTGACCGATGTAATCCAGTTCGCTGTCTGCACCTGAATCCTTGTATAGGATGTCGTCTATATTTTTAAAGGTTTGTTCGAACATTGTTGCTCCGGTTTTTCCTTCCAAGACAGGCAATTTTATTTCTAAATATACTCAAGCACATCCTGAATTTGCGTTTGGGAGTCACCCAGGCATTTCCTACAACGGTCGTGTGTATGAGTAGTGGCGGACTTCGAAGCACTTTCTTGTCAAGTTACACTGAACTTGAAGCGAGGCAGAATGCTCGAACACTCTACAAACCCCGCCATTACTTATACACGATGTTGGGCGGTCGTTATTGTTCATACACCGT
>JAHJGX010000044.1 GCA_018824205.1 bacterium | reverse complement strand
TATCCTTTACGCTGTATTGAGGTATGGCTACCATCTTTTTTAGTATCTCTTTCTCTCTCATGAATCTCCTCCTTAATCATTTTTAGAGGAGAAGTATATCAGATTATTTAGACATAGTCCACACTTATTCCAGAAGAGCCATATTGGTTGACAACTATCGGGTAGTATATCGAATAGGAATAAAACAGATCTCAATTCTAACCGTTCGTAATATTAGGCAAATATTACCTGAATCTGATATCGAATTTAAATAGAAACTGCTAACCATCGTACCTAATGTCGAAGGCTGTTTATTGATTGATGCTTTTGCGAGTTTCCAAACTGTTTTTGTTTATACAAAGTCATTTAGGATAAAATTACACAAACATTCCTGAAATTAGTACGATTATCCTATCAATCTACGACGTTAACGGACGATTAATAGAGGTACTGGAAAACACAACCCGTCAATCAGGAAATTATTCCAATGTCAGTTCCGGTGTCTATTTGTTTAGAATACAGGCTGGTAATTTGCATCAAGTTCGGAAGTGTTTACGTTGTGAAGGAGGGTTTCAAGTTGGGTAATTCAATGCTCCGGTGTGGGCGATGAGCAGCCAGCGATTATCGGGCATTCTTGTGTAGATTTTACAGACGCGGCCGTTCCAATGAAAGTCCTCACCGGTCTTTTTATGCCGCCAGAGTGTATTGATATCCACCACCGCGAAGGCGCCGTCTTTTTCTTCAGAAATAGCAATCTTAACCGTTTTCCGGTGATTGTGGATCAGATCGTGGGTATCAAAAATCGTCTGCCAGTCTTTGCGCCAGCGTTCCAGGTCGAAACGGCCCATTCCGAATTCCCACTTTTCCGGATTGTGATCGTCAGCCGTCGGCGGCCAGGGCCAGACCATATCGGGATGAATTATTGACAGAAAGAGATCGGGGTTTTTCGTGTTCCAGCCTTTCGTTTCGAGATCAACCAGCGCCTGTATTTTCTGTTTTATATCATCAGACATTATTACACCATCCTATTTTCGGGCTACGATCATCTGCAGATCATCAGCAAAATCATGACTGCCTGCCCCAAATCCCGGATAGAATTCCACACTGTCGAAACCGGCATCCAGCAGTAATTGTTGATACTCATCATCGGAATAGCCAAGGTAATTCTGCTGGTAATGGTCAACTGTACCGGTTGAATTTACTATAAAGTAATGAGCCGTAGCCAAATTTTCCGCTTCACTGAAAATGTATTTATCAAGATAGAGGTAAGGTTTATCTGAAAACATGCCGGATTCAACGGTCATCCAGATGGGTTCCCGTTCGCCAATGTCCCGGATTCCGTCGGGGTTCAGGGCTTCCAGCAGAAAGAGCCCATTGGGTTTGAGAGATTTGAAAACCTTCTGAATCAGAGCATTACCATTATTCCGCGAATATGAATTAAAATCACCGAATGTCAGCATTGCCAATCCGTAATCCCTGCCGAAATCAGAGTCAAAAAGGTCAGCCCGTAGAAAGTCGCAGTTCAGATTTTCGTTGGTGCAAGTACATTTTGCATGTTCAATAGCAGCGGGTGCAATATCGATTCCCCGGCAGCGATGCCCCAGTTTTGCCAGCTGATGAGAGTGCAATCCCGGTCCACAGGCCAGATCAAGGACTGATGTCTGTTGTCCCTGAAGTAACTGATGATGGATAAAATCCATCTGTTTGGCAATGGCGCCGGGCCGCCGGCTGGCGATATCGTTATCGGGATACAGTTGTTCCTTAAGGATTCGCCGGCTGAAGTCGGGATTGCTCCAGGGAATTGCCAGACCTTGCCCGGGATTTTCGGAAGTTTTAATCAGATCGTTCAGTGTTTTAATGTGTTTTCTCATTTCTAAAGCAGTGTGCCGGCAATATCCGCCAGTTACGATTGTTCTCCCTTTTCAAGATTTATATGAGCGTCCCGCAGGGATAAAGATTCTGGCTACAATTGTATACTCGTCATGGCCAGGTCCGTCGTCTTTCTACCCATATACACCTTGATATTAATATAATTCCAGAATTTTAAAACACAACCTGAAATAGTGCCTATCCGATTGATTATTTTGACAGTATTGCTTTAACCCGGTCGGGATAGTCTGTAAATACACCATCCACACCCAGATCAAGCATCCACTGAATTTCGTCTTCAAAGTTGACGGTAAAGATAAACACGTTGAGTTCTTTTTCATGAATAATATCGACAATGCTGCGACTGATAAAATCAATGCTGATGTTGATGGAATAGGGTTTGATGATGTGTTTGATCTGCTCAAAATCCAGGGGTACTCCATATAACAATATCCCGATTTTTATATCGGGATTTATCTTACGAACAGTTTTCAATTCAAAATGATTGAATGATGAAATCATAAAATCATTGATTGACCAGCCGTGATTTTGAATATAATGGTCAACCAATTCCATGACCGGTTCGGCGGTATCAGCGCTTTTTAATTCGATATTAATGCCCACCCGACGGTCGACTGTGTCGAAAACCTCATGCAGAAAAGGTACTTTTTCGCCTTGCCCCGCATCCAGTGAGCGAATATAATCAATTGACTGTTTGTATATAATTCCTTGACCGTCTGTTGTACGATCCAGCCGATAATCATGGATTACCAGCAGCTCGTTGCCGACCAAATGAACATCCAGTTCGATCCAGTCAGTCCCGCGCCGGATAGCCTCATTAAATGACAATAATGTATTTTCCGGGGCATATCCCGGTGCACCCTGATGTCCGAAAACAATCATGATTTTCCTGTTGATAATCCTTTTAAACTCAAACTAATTCGACCTCGGTCTGCATCAATGGAAATGATTTTCACATCAATTATATCACTGACGGCCAGCACTTTATGCGGGTCTTTGATAAAGCGGTCGCCCATTTGACTGATATGCACCAAACCATCCTGTTTGACGCCAATATCCACAAAGGCGCCAAAATCAACCACATTGCGGACAGTGCCTTTTAAAATCATTCCTTCCTGAAGGTCTTCGATTTTTAATATTTCACTCTTGAACATTGGTTTAGGCAGATCTTCCCGGGGATCACGGCCCGGTTTTTCAAGACTTTCTAGTATATCTCTCAGAGTGGGTTCACCAATTTGTAAATCCTCTGCCAAATGCCTGATTTCTCCGGGTTGGGATTTTATCTGAGAAAGAAGAGATTTGCCTCCCTGGTGAATATCCTCGATTGCCAATTTCTTTAACAGGGAACGGGTGGCATTGTAAGATTCGGGATGGATCGAAGTATTATCCAGGGGATTTAACCCGCCCGGTATCCGCAGAAAACCGGCACTTTGCTCAAAGGAATTCATTCCGATACCGGCGACTTTTTTTAATTCTTCCCGGTTTTGAAAGGCGCCCTTTTCCTCGCGGAACTTTACAATATTTTCAGCGGTTCGGCTGCTCAGTCCGGAAATATAGGTCAACAGTGACTTTGAGGCGGTGTTCAGATTAACGCCCACCTGGTTTACGCAGTCTTCTACAACGGCATGCAGGGATTCGTGCAGATTTTTCTGGTTGACATCATGCTGATACTGCCCGACACCGATACTTTTGGGATCGATTTTTACCAGCTCTGCCAATGGGTCCAGCAATCGCCGGGCAATGGAGATATTACCCCGCAGGCTGGCCTCCAGATTGGGAAATTCGTCCTGGGCAATTTTGGATGCCGAATACACCGAGGCGCCGGCTTCATTAACGATGATATAGTTGACGGTTTGATCTCCGGGAAGTTCGGCAATGAGTTCCGCTACCAGAAATTCAGTTTCCCGGCTGGCCGTTCCGTTACCAATTGCGATAATATCCACGGAATGTTTAATGATCAGTCGGGTGATAATCTGTTTGGCTTCGTCGAATCTGTTTTGGGGCGGGTGGGGGTAGATGGTCGTACCTTCCAGGTATTTCCCGGTTTGATCGATGACGGCAAGCTTGCTTCCGGTACGAAATCCCGGATCGATTCCCAATATGACTTTGCCGGATACCGGAGCTTGCAGCAGGAGATTTTTTAGATTTGTTGCAAAAACACGGATGGCCTGCTCCTCAGCCGATTCGGATAAAAGATGGCGGATTTCCCGTTCGATAGCCGGGGAAATCAGACGTTTATAGGCATCTTCGATAGTTCCAACGAGGTAATCGTTGAAAACGGATTCTTTATTTTTTATGATCACGGCCTGAATAATCGTCAATATCCGGTCAATATCCAGATCAACTGCTACCTTCAGTATATTTTCCTTTTCACCGCGGTTGATAGCCAGAATGCGGTGGGATGGGATTTTTTTTACCGGTTCTGAATAGTCATAATACATCTCGAAAACGCTGGTCAAAGAATCGTCGCGGACAGTCGTTATGATCAGCCCGGTCTCAAAAGTAAACTCCCGGATTTTCTTACGAATATCAGCATTCTCTGATATTGTTTCTGCAACGATGTCACAGGCGCCGGCGAGGGCATCCTGAATAGAATTAACCTCTTTTTCGGGATTGATGAACTTTTTCGCGTAATCTTCCGGGGTACCGGTGGTTGTTTGCTGTAATAGTATCAGATCGGCCAGCGCCTGCAGCCCTTTTTCTTTGGCAATTGTGGCCCTTGTCCGCTTCTTGGGTTTATAGGGGAGATAAATATCTTCAAGGTTCTGAAGCTTCGCGGTCGATTCGATTTTGTATTTTAATTCCGGTGTCAGTTTACCCTGCTCCTCAATGCTTTTCAGGATGGTTTCTTTCCGTTTTTCAAGTGTCCTGAGGTAAGTGAACCGTTGCTGGATGTTGCGAATATGGTCTTCGTTCAATTCACCGGTTCGTTCCTTTCGATAGCGGGCGATAAAGGGAACGGTATTGTCCTCATCCAGAAGTTGAATAGTGTTGGCTACCTGGTGTTGGTTTAATTGCAGTTCCGCGGCGACAATTTCTATCATTTTAAAGTCGGTCATCTGTGGTGTCCTTTTTTACTCAATTCAGACTGGGATCGGGAGTGGTAAGATTTTGCTGGTGAAATTCAATCAGCATTTCCCTGAAAACAACATAACTGACCAACTCATTCATATTAAATACCACATGAATATCCATGAGATGATCGGGAACATCAAAATCCACTTCAGCGGTAACAACAAACTTTCCGTCCAGATCGAACTGGTCCAGAAATTCGGCTTTTTTCATGGATTCCGGCGGGAAGTAGTGAGCTGCGATTTTTCGTTCCGGGTCGTGATAGAGCAGCGGCATCGGTACAAGCGATTCGTATCCGCATTTTACACATTTAAAGTGATTGATCTGACCGTCAAATAACTTAATTCGGCCGTCGGGATTCAGGGTAGCATTTATGGAACTCCAGACTACGATTGTTTGTTTATGCTGACATTTCGGGCAGTTTACAGTACGGTTTTCGTGAATTGACAAGTGAGTATCTCCGTTTAGGTTTTACCAGTTACATCGTCGAAATTTAAGACGGGAAACGACAAAGGTCTATTCAATTTTCGAAAAAAAAGTGATTTGTATTTTAGCCGAGCATCTCTTCATACATGTTGTATACAGTTTCTACCATGCCGAGATTTTTATAGGTATTTTGAGCGACCCTGTTTTCCTTTTCAACATAGAGCCGGAACCCGCAGACATTGGTTTTTGATGATGCCAGGTTTTTAATAAAGGCATACATTTTACGATAAATGCCCTGCCGGCGGAAATCGGGATGAATGTAGACACTTTGAATCCACCAGACCAGGCCATTGCGCCAGTCGCTCCATTCGTATGTGATCAGCAGGCAGCCGATGACGCGATTTTCGGCTTCAGCCACAATGTAAAAACCGTATTCCGGGTGTCGGAAAAGATTCTCAACACCAGCCTTGATCTTTTCTTCTTTGAGACTTTTGCCTTCGGTCTCCAGCGCCATGGCACTGTTGAAACCGGCAATTATGGGAGCGTCTGTTATCAGCGCTTTCCGAATAGTAATGTTATTACTCATTTCAAATCCTTTTTATCAATTTTCAGGAAAATATCATGGCACCGGTTGACCGTTACGGGCTTCCAGCAGTCGGTACCAGTCTTCCCGTCTGTAGTCAATTTCCAGGGCTTGCAGAGAAGCGCTGATACGAGAGGAATTTGTTGTCCCGACAATCGGAAAGATCCGGGCCGGATGTTTCAGCAGCCAGGCCAGCATGACGATCCAGTTCTCAGTGTTGAATTTTGCGGCCTGCCGGTCAAATTCCGCTTTGATCCGCTGCTCATCGTCTGGTGAAAATATGTTGCCCCAGGCCGGATATACAACGCCACCCAGTGGGCACCAGGCCTGGGGAGAAATATTTTGTTCCTGACATTGGTCCAGAGTACCGTCCAGCAATGCATTGATATTGTGAATATTGATTTCTACCTGATTAATGATTAATGGCATTGGGCAATAGCTTTGTAATAAGGAAAGTTGGGACGGATGAAAATTGCTGACGCCAAAATGCCTGACCTTGCCGGAGTTTTTTAATTGTTCAAATGCACCGGCTACCTCTTCGGCCCGAAACAGGAAGTCCGGTCGGTGCAGTAGCAGAATATCAATATAGCCGGTGTTCAAACGCTTAAGGATTCCATCAACGCTTTTTAAAATGTAGCCCTCGGAAAAGTCATATCGCGCCGGGTAGTCCGGTACTGGATTCCCTCTGCCGATGATACCGCATTTACTGGTGATGATGATTTTCTCACGCATACCGGGAATTTCCCGCAACACTTCAGCGAAGAGCTCTTCGCATTTTCCGCCGCCGTAAATATCGGCGTGATCGAAATGAGTAAACCCTGATTCATAGGCAGTCCGGACGGCCGCTTTGCCTTTTCGGCGGCTTTCATCGGAATTATCACCGACGATTCGCATGCAACCGTGAACCAGCCGGGATGATTTAAGATCGCTGGTTCCAATTTGTAATGAGTCCATATTCTTATCCTTTGTTAAACTATTACTACAATATAAAAAGATGTTGTTGTAAAAAATAATAAAAATCCACATTCAATTCCTTTTTCTTGCCCTTTATTTGAAACTTTGATAGTTTCAACCTCGTGATTTGATGTATGTGATTGAGGTATTTCAACAAGTTTGACTATGATAAATTTCTTATTACTGTTTCTGTTTTTCTGTATTTTGCTGACGATCTGGCTGAATTTTCAGCACCATGATGTGAAATGGAAAGATCATCGTATTAATATTGATAATTATCGTTTTCCCAAAGGTTTTCTTTGGGGGGCAGCCACTTCGGCGCACCAGGTGGAAGGTGATTGTACAAATAATGACTGGACTGCCTGGGAAAATTCCTATGATAATAACGCCAATCCCCATATAAAAAACAGCGATAAATCCGGTAAGGCCTCTGATCATTGGAATCGGTATAAGGATGATCTCCAGCTTTTAAAGGATATTGGCTGTAATTCATATCGCTTTTCTGTAGAATGGAGCAAATTGCTTCCTCAACCTGGAGCATGGAGTCAGGCGGCGGCCGATCATTATATTGAGATGTGTGCCACTATGCGGGATTTGAATATCGAACCCAATCTGACCCTGCACCATTTTACTTTGCCGCAATGGCTGGCCGCAAAGGGTGGATTTGAGCACCCTGATTCGATAAAGTATTTTGCCGACTACACCCAACGGACTGCCGAAGCACTGGGGCCCTATGTTGATTTTTGGGCGACATTCAATGAACCGGTTGTTTTCGCTTTCTTGGGCTGGGTGCGGGGTATCTGGCCTCCCGGCAAGCAGGATTTATGTCTCGCTGCGAGAGTGCTGGCAAATATACTTGAGGCTCATCAACAGGCCTATCATATCCTGCATAAGACTGTGCTTCAGGATGCCGATGGTGACGGTGTTCCCTGCAGGGTTGGGATTGTCAAAAGTATCACTGTTTTCGATCCGGCACGCAAATGGTGGCTGCCCGACTGGTTGACAACTTTAACACTGGACAGACTTTATAACAGCGCGCTTCTGGATGCGTTTCGGACTGAACGGTTTAAATTTAATCTATTTAACACCCTACGGTTTACAAAAGAATTACCGGGTTTATCCGATACGCTGGATTGGATTGGTGTTAATTACTATACCCAGTTTCTTACGAAGATAGATCTGAAATCCGATTTAAATATGCGGATTTATCCAAGAAAGAAACTTGCCAAAACCGATATGGATTGGGCCGTTTATCCTGCAGGTCTATATCGGGCGTTGCGAATGGTTCAGTCCTTTGGTGTACCAATTTATGTAACGGAAAATGGGATTGCTACACAGGATGATCAATTACGTGAGCGCTACATTTCGCAACATATCGACGCCATGCATGAGGCGATTCTGGATAATATTGATGTTCAGGGATATTATTACTGGTCGCTGATGGATAATTTTGAGTGGGCGGAAGGTTTTGAGAAACGTTTTGGCCTGTACCATGTGGATTACCGGACCCAGAAACGGTCGCTGAAAAACGGAACTAAAATTTACAGCGATATTATCCGGCAAAGTCAATCCACCGACGAATAGTTTTAAGAGGAGAATAGAAGATGTCTAAAACGACAACTGCGCTGCTGCTATGCTTGTTATTTGGAGTGATTATGGTAAATGCAGACGGGAAACGGGCCTTGACATTTGATGATCTGGTGGCCTGCAAACGTCTCAAAGATCCCCGGATATCACCGGATGGACAGTTAATTGCGTTTACGGTACAGACAATGAATGAACCGGAAAACAACAGCCGCACCGATATATATTTGGTCAGCAATGAGGGCAAAGATTTACGTCAGTTTAGTCATGGTGAAAAATCCGCGTCGTCTCTGCGTTGGTCGCCGGATGGCCGGTTGGCCTATTTGTCCGGTAGTCAGATCTGGATTCATGCTGTAGAGGATGAAAGCCCGACACAATTAACAAGCCATTACACCGGTGTGGATGAGTTTATCTGGTCGCCGGACGGACAATTGATTGCTTTTGCGTCACGAGTATATCCCGACTGTGCTGATCAGACCTGTACTGAACGGAGGGACAAGACAGCTGAAGATAGTGCAGTCAAGGCCCGGGTTTATGACGATTTGCTTTATCGGCATTGGGATACCTGGTGGGATCATAAGCGCTCGCATCTGTTTGTGCTGAATGTTAAAACCGGGGAATTCAAGGATGTCACACCCGGCGATTATGATGTACCGCCGGTGTCCCTGTCCAGCGGTTTTGCATTTTCCCCGGATTCGAAGGTTCTGGTGTTCACCAGCAATCATGACAAACTTGTGGCAGCCAGCACGGATAACGATGTCTGGATGGTGCCGGTCGATGACGGTGAACTTGAGTTGCTGTCAAGCAAATGCAAAGACCGTGATTTTTCCGGAAATGACAGTGATCCCCAATTCTCTCCCGATGGCCGTTATCTCTCCTTTTTGTCCATGAACCGGGCCGGATTTGAAGCCGATAAACCGGACCTGATCGTCAAAGACATGAAACGGGGAAAATTTACCAACCTGACCGCCGATAAAGATATTCGGATCGATTCCTATCGCTGGCTGCCGGATAGTAAATCGCTGTTGCTGAGAGTTGATGAGAAAGCCCGTTTGAAAATCAAGCGACTGGATATGAAATCCGGTCAGTTAGTTGATCTGATCAGTGAAGGTAACAATCGCTATATCAGCATCAGTGGCGATGGAAAACAATTTGCCTACCTGCATGAACGGACGACCAAACCATACGAACTGTATATCGCTTCAACCGAAGATGGTACGTCTTATCAATTGACCCACTTTAATACCGAATTGCTGGCGGATGTGGACATGAACAACCTGGAGGAGTTCTGGTTCAAGGGCGCCAATAATGATGATGTTCATGGATTCATCATCAAGCCGCCGCTGTTCGATTCAGCAAAACAATACCCGGCGGTCTTTTTTGTGCATGGCGGACCCCAGGGAGCCTGGCAGGATGAATGGCATTATCGCTGGAATGTCCAGATGTGGGCGGCCCAGGGCTATGTCATGGTGATGATCAATCCCCGGGGCAGCACCGGTTACGGACAGGAATTTACCGACGGGATTTCCAAAGACTGGGGCGGGAAAGTATTTGAGGATCTAATTGCCGGACAGACCTCTGTTCTTGGAAAATTTAAATTTATTGATAAAAACCAACTCGCGGCTGCCGGGGCCTCTTATGGCGGCTATATGATGAACTGGATCGAGGGACACATGGATGCCTTTCCGGTGCCTTTCAAAACTCTGGTTAATCATGACGGAACCTTTAATCTTTATACTAATTTTCTGACGACGGAGGAACTCTGGTTTCCGGAATGGGAATTTAATGGCCCATACTGGGAAGACGAGCAATATTATCAGAAATGGTCGCCTCATAATTATGTGAATAATTTCAAAACACCCATGCTGATTATTCACGGGGAGCATGATTACCGACTGGCCTACACGGAAGGACTGATGCCGTTTACAGCCTTACGGCGCAAGGGCATTCCGGCTAAACTGGTGATTTTTCCTGATGAGACCCATTTTGTGTCAAAACCTCAGAACAGTCGTTTCTGGCATCAAACTATCTTTGAATGGCTGGATTCGTATATAAAGTAATCTGGTCCAATACTCCTGATTACTGATCCAAGGTTTCTGGATATTTTCCGATATCCTTCTTTTATAAACCGCTGGATTTATCTATTTTATAGCGTGTTTTAACCGTCGGTTTTAAAGCATTTACCGATAACAGATAATTCAAAATAAATAATTGGAAATAGCAGCAAATGGTGAAAATAATTAATCGCAGCGACATCCTGACAGAAAAAATCAATCCTAAAAGCGAGCGGATTGACGCTATGTCAACTGAGGAGATCATTCATTTGATTAATGAAGAGGACGCCACTATTCATTTTGCGGTGCAAAAGGTGGTACCGGAAATCGCGCAGGCGACGGATATTGTTGTGAAAGCCTTCAGAAATGGTGGCCGATTGCATTATATCGGCGCCGGTACAAGTGGACGCCTGGGAGTGTTGGACGCCAGTGAAATACCCCCTACTTTTTCCGTATCACCGGATATGGTACAGGGGATAATCGCCGGCGGCTGGCGGGCATTGCGGGAGGCCGTTGAGGGGGCCGAAGATTATGAGGACAGTGGCGAATCAGACTGCAAAGCGATCGGACTGACCCCCAAGGATGTGCTGATTGGGATTGCGACCGGCGGAACAACACCTTATGTCCACGGCGGCCTGAAATATGCAAAATTCATCGGCTGCAAAACGGTCTTTTTTACCTGTACACCTCGAAAAGGGTTGGGAATCGACGAGGCTGTGGATGTCTTTATCGAGGTTCTGGTAGGACCGGAATTGATTACCGGGTCAACCCGCATGAAAGCGGGGACTGCCACCAAAATGGTACTGAATATGATTACCACTACGGCAATGATTAAAATGGGAAAGGTTTATGGCAATTACATGATCGACCACCAGGCCATCAATTCAAAACTGGTTGACCGAGGGACCCGGATTATATCAACATTGACTGGTTTGTCCTATGATGATGCGTACCAGGCACTGCTGGCCGCCGATAAACACCTCAAAGTAGCCGTCGTTATGGTGAAATTGAACGTATCCTTTGATAAAGCACAGGATTTAATAAAAGAACATAACGGGTTTATCCGCTTCGCTTTTGAAGAATCCGTACAGTAAATCATCTAAATAAACTAATTGAGTTTAGTCTCCAATGTCATCAATTTGGGAACTTCATCAAAAAACAAAACTCAGAATCCTTGGACTGATGTCCGGTACGTCTATGGACGGTCTGGATATATGCCTGGCTGACATTTCCCGAAATAATGATGATATGGCTGTTAAGATAATCGAATTCTCTGATTATGGCTACGATGCTGAATTTAAGAAATTACTGGGCCGGATTCCTGAGGGTAATACCGAAACCGTCTGCCGGATGAATTTTATCATTGCCAACACCTATGTGGATCTGATCAAACGGTTTTTCAATGATCACAGGATTTCTGTCGATGATATCGATCTGATCGGTAGTCATGGTCAGACGGTTTGGCATGATCATCGCCATTCCACATTGCAGATTGGGGAAGCGGCGGTTCTGGCCGAGGCATTCAATGTCCCGGTCGTTTCTGATTTTCGGGCCAGGGATGTGGCTGCGGGTGGTTCGGGTGCGCCGTTGGTGCCATTTGTGGATTACCTGTTGTTTAAAAAGATTCGCAAAAACCTGATGATCCTGAATATTGGAGGAATTGCCAATTTTACCTTTATTCCGAACAATGCCAAAACCATCGATGACATTTATGCGTTGGACACGGGGCCCGGAAATTCATTGATTGATATTTCAGCGGAACTCGCCAGTAACGGAGAACAAACATTTGACCAGGACGGAAAAATTGCCCAATCCGGGACGATCCGGCAGGATATTCTCAATTACCTGATGGAGCACCCCTATATCGGGGCAAAGATGCCAAAATCTACAGGCAGGGAAGTTTTTGGCAGAAATGTCATCGATAACATCGTAAGTAAATTTAAACTTAATTCAGCGGATTATGGGGATTTGACAGCGACAGTTACTCGCTTTACAGCTGAAGCGATTTTCATTAATTATCAACAGTTCTTTGCAAATAACTATTCAATAGACGAAATTATCGTCAGCGGCGGTGGCGCCGATAATCCGGTAATTATGAATCATCTTGAAACACTATTTGCAGATGTTCCGATGAAGCGATCCGATGATTATGGTATTACAGGCGACGCGAAAGAGGCGTTGGCGTTCGCATTACTGGCCGCTGCGACAATTTGGGAAATACCGGGTAATGTTCCGAATGTGACCGGGGCGCGACGGTCGGTTGTTCTTGGAAAAATAACAAGTTAGAGGAGAAATAAATGAATCCGTATATTTTTCGTGAGTACGATATTCGGGGAGTTGTGGCAGAGGATTTTCCCGAGGATGTTGTCATTCTGATTGGTAAAGCTTATGGGACATATGTCCGTGAAAAAGGGGGGAAGACCCTTTCGCTGAGCGGTGATGTGCGGCTGTCTACACCGATGTTGAAAAAGGCTTTTGCAAAAGGATTGCTGTCCACTGGTGTGGATGTGATTGATGTTGGGATTGTACCGACTCCGGTCAATTATTACAGTATGTTCACGCTGGATGTGGACGGCGCTGTCCAGATTACAGGCAGTCACAATCCGTCCAATATGAACGGGATCAAGCTCTCCTTCGATAAAAAAGCGGTCTACGGCAAAGATATCCAGTATCTGAAATCCCTGATCGAATCAGAAAAATTCATTACCGGGAAAGGTCATTTCAGTGAAAAAGAGATTTTGGAAGAGTATAAACAGATGGTAATCTCCAAAATTAAACTGGAACGCCCGGTAAGAATCGTCATGGACAGCGGAAATGCAACAGCCTGCCTGGCCGCACCGGAAATTTTCAAAGCAATTGGCTGTGAGGTCACCGAATTGTTTAGTGATATCGACGGCTCTTTTCCTAATCATCACCCCGATCCCACGGTTGCGAAAAATCTGGTTGATATGATCGCCGAAGTAAAAAAGGGCGGCTATGATTTCGGGATCGCTTTTGACGGCGATGCGGACCGGGTTGGCATTGTGGATAATACAGGTGAGATTATCTGGGCAGACTATATTATTATTCTGATGCTCGATGAAATATTTGAAAAGTACCCCGGAACTGGTGTGGTCTTTGACGTAAAGTGCTCCCAGGCTCTGGAAGAGAGAATTATTGAAAAAGGTGGCCGACCGATTATGTGGAAAACCGGTCATTCATTAATCAAGCAGAAAATGAAGGAGGAAGACCTGCCGTTCTCCGGTGAAATGAGCGGTCATATATTCATTAAAGATGACTATTATGGGTTTGACGATGCCATGTATGTTGGCGCCCGCTTTGCCCAGATGGTTTCCCGGTCAAAAGAGACCCTGGCCAAGCGGATGGCAAAACTGCCGAAATATTTTTCCACACCCGAGATGCGTCTGGAATGCGAAAACGATGAAATCAAATTTGAGATTTCCCGTAAGGCCAGCGAATATTTCAAGGCCAATTATGAGTGCATTGATGTGGATGGTGTAAGAATTAAATTTGGCGATGGTTGGGGACTGGTTCGTTCATCAAATACTCAGCCTGTAATTGTGACCCGCTTTGAGGCGAAAACCGAAGGGCGGTTGAATGAGATCAAGGAATTAGTATTGACAAAATTGCAGGAGTTTGGAAAACTCAAGATTTCCTGATAACCTATGAATAGTAATCTGGAAATATTGTTTGCGGAATACCGCAAAGAAATTGACCTGAGTCTGAAGCAGCTGCAGATTCCGGGAGAACCATCGGGACTATATGAGCCGATGATATACAGTGCCACTGCGCCGGGAAAACGAATCCGGCCGCTGCTGACGTTTTTGACTGGTGAAGGATTGGGTGTCGACCATGACAGATTGCGCCCGGCTGCGCTGGCGGTTGAAGTATTGCATGCCTTTACCCTTGTCCATGATGATATTATGGACAACGATACCAGGCGGCGCGGGCTGGAAACCGTGCATATCAAATGGGATACAAATACGGCGATTTTGTCGGGTGACGGACTGATGGCTCTGGCTTTTCGACTGCTGATGGAAACGGATGCGGGCCGGATACGGCAGATGGGATTTGAATTCAGCCAGGCCATGCTGGAAATCTGTGAAGGTCAGGCGCTGGATGTGGAGTTTGAAAATCGTCTAGATGTAACGACAGAGGATTATCTGAGTATGGTTGGGAAAAAGACCGGCCGACTGCTGGGGCTTTCCTGCCAGTTGGGTGCATTGATTTCCGATGCGGATGCAACTATCGTTGAAAACCTGAACCGGTTCGGCATTGAACTGGGACAGGCCTTTCAAATACAAGACGATCTGCTGGAAATGACATCAAATTCACAAAATATGGGGAAAAGTCTAGACAGTGATATAATTTCCGAAAAAAAAACCTATCCTTTGATACTAATGCTCAGCGGATTATCAATTGATGATAGACAATCATTTTTGGAATTCATGAAAAAATATCTTGATAACCGTGAGGCGATTCTGGATGTATTTCAGCGGAAAGATATTTTTACGAAAACCAGTGATAAAATCGCTCAGTTGATGAACAATGCACTGAAACGCCTCGATCAATTACCATCGATGGCTACGGAAAATTTACGGTATTTGGTTGATATGATATCGAAAAGGCAACGGTAAGCAATGATTAGCAGAGAAATAAAGATAATCAACAAGCATGGCATGCATACGCGCCCGGCTACGGCTTTTGTGACAGCAGCATCCAAATTCAAATCGGAGATATACCTGGAATATAACGGGGTTCGCGTAAACGCTAAGAGTATTCTGGGACTCCTGGTTCTGGCAGTTGAACCGGGATCCGCGCTTCTTTTATCTGCCGATGGTTCCGATGAAACAGAAGCCATCGAGGCGCTGGATTCGCTGGCCCAAAACAGATTTAACATGGAATAAATGTGAAAACAGTCAAGGGTGTGAAAATCTCACCGGGAGTCGTCTGTGGACCGATTTATCATTTTGAGAAAGGTCACCTGGCAGTCCCCAGACATTTTATCCGCAAAGAAGATTTTGAATATGAAATGGATCGTTTGATGGTGGCCGTTCAGTCCTCAAAAGATGAACTGGCTCAGGTCAGGGATCTTGTAATGGATCATCTGGATGAAGACCATGCCCGGATTATTGACGCTCAATTGCTGGCGGTTCAGGATGAGGAGATGATCAAGGCTGTTAAGGATCTGATGGTCCGGGAGCGAAAAAACATCAGCTGGGCCTATTACGAAGTGATG
The DNA here is from genome assembly GCA_018824205.1 of bacterium. Lineage (GTDB taxonomy): Bacteria > Fidelibacterota > UBA2242 > UBA2242 > UBA2242 > B118-G9. Next base: position 15,016 of record JAHJGX010000044.1, on the reverse strand, counting down.
GATGAGTATGAAAAACTGCTCCTGAAAACCGAAAGCCGGTTTTTCAAAGAACGCTCCGCAGATTTACGGGATATTAAAAAGCGGGTGTTGCATCATTTAGTTGGGGACAAGGACCTGATTCATCCGCAAATTACCGAACCTTCGATTATTGTGACCGAAAAGATTTCTCCCGGTGACCTGATTCACATCGATCAGAGTTTAGCGCTTGGCTTGATTACCCGCTACGGCGGTTTCGATTCCCACGCCGGTATTCTGGCACGAGCGTTTAAAGTCCCCTATCTTTCAGATATTGGTTCGATCGACGAACTGGTTTCCTATTCTGAAATAATTTTAGACGCCGATAATGAAGAGATTTTACTGGACATCGATGATAGCGTGAAAAACCGCTACCAGGCCCGGATTCGTGAGTTTCGGAAATATCGCAAACAGATAATATCGGATAAAGTGGCCAATTCAACCGGAGACAAAGTACCTTACCATATCTATCTGAATGCTGGATTTGTGAATGAGGTCAAGGCCATGAATCCGAAATTAATTCAGGGCATTGGTCTTTTTCGAACTGAATATCTATGTATTGAACGCAATTCGATTCCCGATGAAGAAACCCAATTTCAGGCCTACAAGAGTGTGCTGACCAAAATGGGTAAACTGCCGGTTGTCTTCCGGGTTTTTGATTTCGGACGGGATAAGTTGCTGGCGATGCTTGATATGGAGATTATTCAGGAAGATCATGTATTTGATGAATGGGGCGGAATCGGTTTTCTGCTGGAAAACCCGGAAATCTTAAAAATTCAACTGCGTGCACTGCTACGTGCCAGCGTTTACGGCAATGCTCAGATTATGCTTCCCTTGGTGATGTTTACCGACGAAGTGAAGCAAACGGTAAAACTACTGAACGAGATCAAGGCAGAGCTGCGTAAAGCCGGAGTTTCGTTTAGTCAAAACATCGAATTAGGAGCGATGATTGAAACCAGCAGTGTGCTTGATGAACTCGATGAACTCGGTAAAATTGTTGATTTTTTTAGTATAGGGACCAACGATCTGGCACTGTATCTGATTGGATCGGGCCGGACAGTTGATCTGACAAAGAATTATTACCATCCTAAAATATTCAAGGCCATCAATCAGGTGGTGATCGCCGGGGAAAAGGCCAATATTCCGGTAAATATTTGTGGTGAGATGGCCTCTGATCCCTATGCATTGATCGGGTTGACGGCAATCGGAATCCGTTCCGTCAGCGTCAGCACCAGTTCCCTGGACTTGATTTCAAAACAGGTTAGTTCAATGGATACCAGCCATCTTGAACATTTGGCCGAATTAATATTAAATGACGACAATGCTGCATCAATCTATTCCATTTTGATGCAGTATCACCGGGATTTCCTTGATCAAAGCGAGTAATGGGCACTTTCTCCTTGCGATTCCTGGAATCCCCCAATATATTTGATGCAAATGATTAATGTAGAACTGGATAAAATAATATTCTATCCGCCCAGCAAAGGGTATGCGGTTATTCTGAAAGAGGTGGGCGGGGCCAGGCAACTCCCAATAATCGTCGGTGTATTTGAAGCCCAGTCGATCGCATTGGCCATAGAGCAGGTGAAAATGCCGCGACCGATGACTCATGATCTGTTTGTCAGGATTCTTACCCGCATGGGGATTTCTGTTCAGGAAGTCGCGATTAACGATCTGATCGACGGTACATTTTACGCTCAGATAATGCTCAAAGGCAAAACTGATGCGTCAATTACAATGGTGGACAGCCGTCCCAGCGATGCAATCGCACTGGCATTGAGAGTGGATGCCGATATTTTAGTCAGTGAAGCGGTGATGAACGAAGCAGGACAATTACTGAAAGTCTCGGATATTCGGGAACAGAAACCGTTGGACGAAGATCCCTTTGAAGACGAATTACTCGACCGGCTGGTGGAACTGAAAACGAAATTACAGATTGCTATCGATGAAGAAAATTATGAGCTGGCAGCCCAACTCCGGGACCAGATTTCTTCATTGGAAAAAGAACTTAAAAACAACTGATTATTTTGTGATGAATAGAACTTTGTAGGCTTCTTCTGAGGCCTGTTGTTCAGCAATCCGTTTTGTGGTGCCGGTTCCGGTGCCGTAAAGAACATTATCAATGTACACAACGATTGTATAGTGACGAGCATGATCAGGACCTTTGACGCCTGCAGTCCTGAATTCCGGCGGGTCTATACTGTGTTTTTGACAATATTCGAGCAGCTGGCCCTTATAATTATATTCCGATGTAATCGCTTCGTGCTCTTTATTGGAGATAATGAACCGTCTGATGAACTTTTCCGCGTAGTGCATTCCCCGGTCAAGGTAAATAGCTCCAATGATTGCCTCAAGAGCACAGGAGAGCAGGTTTTGCTGGGTGGGCGAATTGTCCAGATTGATACTTCTGTCCACATTCAGATTTTGCTGGAGCTGAATTGATTTTGCGACTTCATGCAATGTCTTGGCATTGACCAGCATGGAACGCATCTGGGTGAGTTGGCCTTCTGATTTTGCGGGATGTTTTTGATACAGGTGATCGGAAATGACCAGATCCAGTATGGCATCGCCTAGAAATTCCAGACGCTCATAAGATTCGTTCTGGGATTTGGCCGCTGAGCGATGAGTCAGTGCCGTATGTAATAATGCCCGGTTTTTGAAAACATACCTGATCTTTTTTTCAATCGATTCAGGTGTTTTTTTCCCAAAAAATTTAAAAGGAATCAGCAAAATGATCAGGGCTCGAATATTTTTGCAGTAACAACTGCGTTATGCCCGCCAAATCCAAAATTACTGCTCAACCCGGCGTGAATGGATTTTTCAATTGCCTTGTTTGGTGTGTAGTTCAGATCACAATCGGGATCGGGGACTTCATAATTGATGGTAGGTGGAATGATCTGGTCTCTTAATGCGAGACACAGTGCGATAAATTCAATCGCACCGGCTGCACCCAGCAGGTGGCCTGTCATTGATTTTGTTGAACTGACACTTAAATCATAGGCGTGTTGGCCAAAAACGGATTTAATGGCGATTGTTTCATATTTGTCATTTAAAGGAGTTGATGTACCGTGAGCATTGATATACCCGAAGTCTTCGGGATTCATACCGGACATGTTAATTGCTGACCGGATTGCCAGAGCCTGACCTTTTCCTTCCGGATGGGGAGCAGTGATATGGTGAGCATCCCCGGAAAATCCGTATCCGATAATCTCGGCATAGATCGGTGCGGAACGACGCATAGCGTGTTCCAGTTCTTCGAGAATGACAATACCGGCGCCTTCTCCAATTACAAAACCATCCCGGTTCCGATCAAAAGGACGGCTGGCTTTCTGAGGATCATCGTTTCGGCGTGACAAGGCCTTCATGTTTGTGAAACCCGCCAGGGAAATCGGTGATATACTGGCTTCCGATCCGCCGGCGATAATCACATCAGCGTCGCCACACAGAATATGCCGCATGGCTATTCCGATAGTATGTGACGATGTGGCACAGGCGGAAGTAACCGAATAGTTCGGACCCATAAAGCCATGGTTGATCGCGATGTGTCCGGGGATTATATCCGGAATCATCATCGGAATAAAGAACGGGCTTACAAAACGGTGACTCTTGGTAATCAGCACACTGTGTTGGTTTTCCATGGTTTGAATGCCGCCAATACCGGAACCGACGATAACACCAATTCTTTCAGGATTCAGTGAACTGTCATTTAATCCGGCATCACGGATAGCCTGTTCCGATGCAGCAATACCGAAATGGGACACCGGATCCATTCGTTTGGATTCCTTCAAATCAATCCATTGGGTGGGGTCGAAGTTTTTTACTTCGGCTCCGATTTTTACCGGTAAATCATCAACCGAGAACGCCTTGATGATATCGACACCGCTGACTCCGTTTATTAGATTTAACCAGAATGTGGGGACATCATTCCCAATGGGAGAAATGATGCCCATACCGGTCACAACAACTCTTTTTTCCATAAAAATGATTCTTTTTTAGAGACTGTCGATATAGCTGACGACGTCACCAACGGTTTTCAGTTTTTCCGCTTCTTCGTCGGGAATCTCAATGTCAAATTCCTCTTCCATCTTCATGATGAGTTCAACCGTGTCAAGACTATCAGCACCCAGATCGTCAATAAACGACGCTTCGTTTGTAATTTTGGATTTTTCCACCCCGAGTTTTTCGGCTACAATTTCCTGAACTTTTTCAAACTTACTCATTCTATCCTCCTAATTTGGTTTACATGACCATGCCGCCGTCGACCTTTATTACCTGACCGGTAATGTAATCGGCCATTGGCGACGCTAAAAACAGTGCCGCATTGGCGACATCTATTTGAGAACCCGCTCGTTTCAGCGGGATAGTTGCTAAAAATGCTTCTTTCGCTGCATCACTGAGCACATGTGTCATCTCGGTTTCAATATAACCGGGAGCGATGACATTTACCGTAATGTTGCGACTGGCCAGTTCTTTGGCGATGGATTTTGAAAATCCGATGACTCCGGCTTTGCTGGCGGAGTAGTTACTCTGACCGGCGTTTCCAATAATCCCCACGACGGAACTGATATTGATGATTTTTCCGAAACGCTGTTTCATCATAAATTTGCTGGCTGCTTTGGTGACCAGAAAAACACCTTTTAAATTGGTGTTGATGACGCTGTCCCATTGATCTGTTTTCATCCGCATCAAGAGCGTGTCATGGGTAATACCAGCATTATTTACAACAATATCAATTCTTTCGAATGATGCGATAGTATTTTCAAATAATTGGCTGACCTGTTCCTCATCAGTCACATCGCAGGGAACAGCAAGATAGGGATAATTCTTTTCCTTGAATGCCTGTTCGACGTTTGCTAAGGATTCCGCATTGTAGTCCGATAAAATCACAGTCGCACGGTGTTCGGCAAAATTCTCGGCTATCGACCGGCCAATGCCACGCCCGGAACCGGTGATCAGAACAACATTGTCCTTGAATGTCAGTTCCATTCGGGGTTCTCCAAATCTTCAGCGCTTGAAACGCCTGTTATAATTACATCACTGTTGATCCGCTTGATAATTCCCTGCAGCACTTTCCCCGGGCCAATTTCAACAAAAATGCCGGCACCGTCTTTGATCATATTTTCGATGGAATTTACCCATAGGACCGGTGACGTCAATTGCAGATAGAGTCGTTCCCGGATTTCCTTGATATCGGTTGTGGCAGTCCCGGTGACATTGGAATAGATTGGCCATAGGGGTGGTTTAAACGCAGTACTGTCGAGGGCTTTTTTCAGTTTTTCCCCGGCGCTTTTCATCAGGTTGGAGTGAAAGGCTCCGCCGACCGACAGTTCGATAACCCTTTTTGCACCAGCCTCTTTCAATGCCAGCATGGTCGAGTGGACAGTCTGTACGTCACCGCTGATCACAATCTGATTCGACGAATTATAATTGGCAATATTACAGACGCCGCCGATCACCGATTTATTAATTACTGTCTGAATGGCGTCATAGTCCAAACCCACAATGGCAACCATTGTACCGGAATTGTTTTCTGTGGCGATCTGCATCTGTTCAGATCGTATTTTCACTAATTCCAGTCCCGTTTTGAAATCAACAACGCCGGTTGCTGCCAGTGCTGAGTATTCACCCAGACTGTGTCCGGCAACCATATCCGGTAATTTGCCCAGGGCCTTTAATTCTTCAAACACAATCATGGAATGGATGAAAATTGCCGGTTGGGTCACACGGGTTTGGGCGAGCTCAAGCAGAGGTCCGTAAAACGAGAGATCCTTTATTGAAAAATCAAACAGTTCATCGGCAATACCATAATATTTTTGGGCAATGGATTTTGAATTGTACAAATCCGCTCCCATTCCGACAAATTGGGAAGCCTGTCCGGGAAAAACAAAAGCTGTTTTCATGGGTTTATAGACTCCATCTTATTAACATGCTGCCCCAGGTAAATCCGCCGCCAAAAGCCGATATCAGAAGCAAATCACCCTTTTTCAGACGACCCTGATCATAACCGTCAACAATACCCAATGGAATGGTTGCGGCTGTTGTATTGGCGTATTTTTCAATATTGATCATCACCTGTTTTTCTTCCAGTTTTAATCGACTCACGCAGGCATCAATAATCCGTTTGTTGGCCTGATGCGGAATGAACAGGCCCACATCGGCGCCAGTTAGTGAATTGCGTTCCAGGACTTCAACAGATATTTCGGCCATTTTACTGACCGCAAATTTGAAAACCGATTTACCCTCCTGGTAAATATAATGCATTCCTTTGTCGATGGTTTCATGGCTGGCCGGATTGCGGCTGCCGCCACCTGCCATATACAGGAAATCTTTCCCGCTGCCGTCCATTTTCATTAGATAATCAATGACACCGTGGTCATCATCTTCAGATGGTTCAACTAATACAACACTGGCAGCATCTCCGAAAAGAATGCAGGTGTCCCGGTTGGTGTAATCAGTTATTGTGCTCATCGTATCTGAACCGACAACCAGTACTTTTTTGTATCGGCTGCTTTCGACAAATTGAGTCGCTATCACCATGGCATAAACAAAACCTGAACAGGCGGCAGATATATCGAATCCCCAGGCATTTGTTGCACTAATATTATGCTGAATTAATGCGGCTGTGGAAGGGAAAAACATATCCGGTGTAATTGTGGCAACTACGATGGCGTCAATCTCTTTAGGATTGACATCAAACCGTTTCTGCATATCCCGGAAAGCTGAACTGGCCATATCGGAACTGGCTTCGCCTTGAGCCGCAATATGTCGCTCTGAAATACCGGTTCTGCTTCGAATCCATTCATCCGAGGTATCAACCATTTTTTCCAGATCAAAATTGTTTAAAATCCGTTCTGGCGCGTATTTGCCAATAGCGGTTATCGTTGCTCTGATTTTCTTCATATGAATTCCTAATTTCTAGAATATATTATTTTAGCAGGAAATGTGGTAGAGAAATAATCAGTAATATTTAAAATAGACATCATTGCTATTCAATAGATAACCAATTATCATAATAAACAGAATAAGCAGGCGTCTATTTTACTTTGGCCGAAATAACCGGCCGGCCTTTGTAATATCCACAGTTCGGACAAGCCCGGTGCGGCAGTTTGGATTCATTGCATTGTGGACATGTTGCAACTGTCAAAGCAGTCAGTTTCTGATGTGTACGGCGCTTATCTCTTCTTGATTTTGATATTTTACGTTTTGGTAAAGCCAATGGTTCACTCCTCAGGTGTATTAGTTAATAAGTTTTCAAGTGGTTTCCATCTGTCATCCACCTCGGTTGTTTCACATTTGCATCTGACCCGATTCAGGTTTACTCCGCAACCGGGGCAGATACCCTTGCAGGTTTCGGAACAGATGTTTTTCATGGGCAGCCCGATGATAAGGGCGTCATGAGCAAAGGGTGACAGATCGACTTCGTTTGTTTTGGATGTAATTGGAATGATGTCTTCATCAGTTTTCGGGTCCGAAGATTTTACCGAACTTAAAATTGACTGAAAGGTTACATCTAAATTATAGTCAAAGGATTCCAGACAGCGGTCACACTGTAGAGCCACATCAGTTTTCAACTGGCCGTTAACGGTAATCTGACTGGTACCCTTGTAAATGCTCAGGGACGCGAGAATCGGGTGGACGAAACTGTCATCGGGGATTGCCAGATCACTTCTTGTGAGAGTCATTTCGATTGTCTGTGAACCTTCCTTTAATGAATTTAATCTTAATTTCATAACGAATGGCAAATTTATTAGTTGATATCGCCAGAATCAAGTTATTTCACGGTGTAAATAAACGGCGTCCGTTCCAACGGACGCCGAAATAGTGTTATGGAACTTCACAATTATTCTTCGGATTTTTCCCCGGCGGATTCTTCTTCTGATTCAGAACTGTCGTCGTCGGTTTTATCGGTATCTTCCAGCAGTTCGTCTTCCTCTTCCTCCTCGAGTTCATCCTCGTCTTTGCGTTCAACAAGATCCTCGTCATCTTTTTTCTTCCGCAAAATGATGTAAATCAAAGATTGTCCCACACTGAAATTTGTCAATACATAGGCGATGGCACTGCCGCCAATAATCAACAGGGCTAGTGTCAGCATAACAATTGTAATGACATCGGTGCTGGTGAGATACAGCGGTCGGACCATTCCAAGCGAAGCCGGGGTGTAGAGATTAAAAACCTTGCTGATGAAGGGGGTTAGAGGTGAATTTACTCCAAAGATGAAGGAAGATGCCTGCTCGGTAATGCGGCTGAGTTTGCCGCCCATTAACCAGGACTGCCCAAAGATTAAGTTAAAAAACCGATATCCGATTATCATAACGTAGGAATAGATAAACGCTGCAATAGCACCGAGTGCAACGACGATGGCTTCATAAAAAACCAATCTCCAGGGCTGGGCCCATAAGGTCGAATAACTCTGAAATACAGTCTCCATCGTATCTTCTTCGGCGGTTCCGACAATACTTGGCGCCAGAATTAACGAGACAATGAATACAACAGCTGTATAGACCACAAAGATCGCAACAATAAAATACAGGAGGTAGGGAATTCCCAGGAAAAGAATATCCAAAACCGGCCATTGGGCAATCCAGGCGGCAACAACGGCCATGATGACAAAAAACGCCATGATTATCAGGATGGATACCGGGCCCATAATAACAGCGGTTCCGTGTTTTTTAATATATTTGACGCTGTCACCGGATGAGTAAAATTCGTCACCTTTCAATTGCTTGTAAGTGATGCGTGAAACCGCCAGCGAGGCCAGGAAAAAAATAATGACCCAAAGCAGAAGACCTATCCCATAAATTAACCAGGCATACCAGCTGATTGGCAGATTTACATTCCAAAGGCAAGGAAACAGAAAATGAGCATTCCAGATTTCCGTAATGGTTTGTCCATTTGCAATCAGTGCCAGATATGAGAATAAAAAATAGATTGCCCCGCCCAGTCCCAATCCGACCAGATGGACCCAGATTTTTTTACCACTGAGAGCCAGCCGGGGTGTTTTAAAAATATCACGAATATCAAAATAGAGTGGTTTCATCAGTCCCTCCAGGTTTATTGATCTTGTCTAACTAAATCAATCCAAATTTGTTCACGAGGCAGTTTGATTTTTAAACTATTCATCGCAGCTCTGGCAGCTGTTCTGGTGTCAAAATTACCAGTTCTGACGCGATACCAGGTTTCTCCAGTCTCGTTAAACGTTGCTTTTTGTATATAGAGATCCAAACCGAGATTGGCCATCAATCCAATGGCTCTTTCGGCTCCGGCATAACTTTTCCAGGATGAAATCTGAATTGTGTATTTTCCGGGAATAGTAGGAATATTTTGGCCGCGTGGCTGAGTTGTCCGGGAAACCGGACTGACTGCTTTGGGAGCAGTGGGTGGTGTATAGGCCGTTTTTCCCGGTACAGTTTTGGATTTTGAATCTCCATATACCGGAAGCGGAGCATTCAGCGCTTCTTCACTGAGCGCATAACCCTCCTCTTCTTTTACCTTTGTTCGGCTCGTATCTTCAATAATACTGCATAACAACTCTTTGCTATCCTTGACTTTACTGTCGGGTCCCATAATGGTATAAGCCACGATGTAATCACCGGCAACATCAGGCACGAAGGAAATATTAAAACTTCGGCTGTTCGGCTGGAATGAGAGAATGTCCATGTTGCTGGCTTCCGGTTTATCGTTGAAACTCCAGCCATAGGTGCAGGCAAGAGTGTCCTCGGCGGATTTAACCATTGGCACCAGGTGGACCGGTTTTCCAACAAAACCGGGAATTGGCTCGGTCTTGTCACAGGCGATAAAAATGAGCAACAATACCGTAGATAAAACAAGCATTTTTTTCATTCTGAAACTCCTTTGCGGATCATTAACATAACATAATTTCCTATAAGGGAAAGAAAAATGCAATTTCTTTCTGCGCATTTTCATCGGAATCCGATCCGTGGACGGTATTCCGCTGTGTGGTTTTTGCGTATAATCTTCGTAATGTGTTTTCCGCTGCTTCTTTTGGATCAGTCGTACCGATTATTTCACGAAAGGTTTCGACTGCGTTTTCTTTTTCTAGTACCATGGGAATACAGGGTCCGGAACTCATGTACTCGATCAGCTCATCATAGAAATCCTTGCCTTTGTGTACGGCATAGAACCTTTCTGCTTCGGGTTCAGTCAAATGCAGCTGCTTCATTGCTTTGATGGTAAATCCTTTATTCAGGATAAAGTCGATGACTTTACCTGTCAAATTCCGTTTCAGACAGTCGGGCTTCAGAATTGCCAGTGTTTTATTGTTCATGATGTTTCCCGTTATGGTATGATGCGGGTGAGGTTGCCAGATGATAACCTTGTTTAATAAAAGTCATAATAGCGACACAGCTTTTGTGTGTATTTCTAAACTGGTTCGTAATAGTATCGACTTCGTCTTTGGGGGAGATAGCATTCCCCCCCAAGGCAATCACAGCAGTTTTTTTTGTATTCATAGAATTTATCCCTCCTACCTGCTCAGCTGATGATCCTCGATGAAATCACCAAGAATTTCCTGCAGGGTGGGGTGCCCGATCTCCTGAAGATCGTAATAAACTCTTGTGTTTGGCTTGTTGATTTTTACTATCCGATTCAGATCAATGGGAGTGCCGATGATTACAGAATCGCAGTCTGTATTTTCGATTGTGGCTTCCAGGTCCTTGATCTGTTGTTCACCATAACCCATGGCGGGCAACAGTTTGCCGATATTCGGGTAAATCTGAAATGTTTCCGACAGTTTACCAACCGTAAATGGTCTTGGATCGACACATTCGGCGGCATTGTATTTCCGGGCGGCGACCGTTCCGGCGCCGATTTTCATCTCACCGTGGGTCAGGGTGGGACCGTCTTCAACGACCAGAACCCGTTTTCCGCGAATGACTTCAGGCTTGTCAACTTTAATCGGCGAAGCACCATCGATAACAATGGCATTCGGGTTGACTTTGTTAATGCTCTCACGAACGGTTTGAACACCTTCCGGTGACGCTGTATCCATTTTATTGATGATAATAACATCAGCCAGCCGCAGATTGACCTCACCGGGATAATAACTCAGTTCGTTGCCCGGACGATGGGGATCGGCAACGGTGATTGTCAGGTCTGGTTTGTAAAACGAAAAGTCGTTATTGCCACCGTCCCAGAGAATCACGTCGCAGCCGTCAGGATCGTTTTCTGCGGCCCGGACGATGGCCTCATAGTCCACCCCGGCATAGATCACATTACCGCGGATCACATGGGGTTCGTACTCTTCCATTTCTTCGATTGTGCATTTGTGCTTTTTCAGATCATCGATCGTCGCGAAACGCTGGACTTTCTGGTCGATCAGGTTGCCATAAGGCATGGGATGACGAATCGCAACTACTTTTAAGCCCTCTTCCATCAGGGTTTCGATGACTTTCCGGGAAGTCTGACTTTTTCCGCAGCCGGTTCGGGTCGCACAAACCGCAATCACTGGCTTTGTGCTTTTTATCATTGTGTGTTTTGGGCCTAACAGAATGAAATTTGCACCGGCAGCATTTACCTGCGCACTGGTGTTCATTACTTTCTGGTAAGGGACATCACTGTATGAAAACACACAATCGTCAACGTTATATTTTTCGATCAGATCGATTAGTTCTTCTTCGGCATGAATCAGGATTCCGTCCGGGTATAAGCTGCCTGCCAATTCAGCGGGATATTTACGATCGTCAATATCCGGAATCTGTGCGGCAGTAAAAGCCACAACGGTGTAACTGTCATTATCTCTGAAATAGGTATTAAAATTATGGAAATCTCTTCCGGCAGCGCCAATAATTATGACATTCTTTTTTTTCACTTTATTCACCTCAAATTTGTTATTACTATCATTTTGTTTTCAGGAGAACGAGCTGTTGTCCTGATCGCTTATTTAAATCCGAAGTGATACGTCCAAAGAATTAAAGAATGTGTATATATTGATATCATAATTTTTATTACTTACTATAAGATGGCCTAAAATTAGATAAACTCCCGTCGAAAAACAAGGGAAACAGTACGACAGAATTATTCAGTTCTGATCAGAGGGTTAGTTCGAGACCTTCACGGGCAAGGGATATATGGATGTCTTTGTCTTTGAAATGTTTTTTTCGGTATTCGATAGCATCATTGAGAATAGCTTCCAGCTTCTGATCAGAATAGGAAGGGTCGTGATGGAAAAACACCAGATGTTTGACATTGGCCGCGGCTGCAAAATTAACACCCTGCAGGGACGTGCTGTGTCCCCAGTTTTCCTTTTCGATACTTTCATCGATAGTAAATTGGGCATCGAATATCAAAATATCCGCATCTCTGAAAAATTCAACAAAAGCGGCATGCCGGTCGTCATCAATATTCTTATATTCTGAGTCTGTGGCATACACAATTGATTTTCCGCGATGATCAATACGGTATCCAAATGAACCGCCGGGATGATTCAGCATTTTATTTGTGATCCAGATACCGTCCAGATCGTAGGCCTCTTCTTTTCGTAACTGGAAAAAGTCGATTACGGCGCCCATGGCCGATAGCGACACGGGATAATATTCGTCTTCCTGCTGATTGCTGATGCGTTGCTCGAGTCCGTTATGAACCCCATAAATCGTGATGTTGTTTCCTGATTTATAAGCGGGTGCAAAGAACGGGAATCCCATTATATGATCCCAGTGAGTATGACTCAGTAAAATATGGGCTTCACCGTGTCCGTCGCCAAATTCATGCTTCATCAACATTTCGCCCAGCCGACGAATTCCGGATCCGGCATCAAGAATGATGTGTTTGTCTTCGACAGAAATATGGACACAGGAAGTATTATTGCCCACAAAGCGTTTCATTTCAATAGGAAGCTGAGAAACATATGCTTCAATGCTTTGATCATTAACAAACTTTTTCTTTTGACAATCTTTCAGAATTTTTACGAGTTTCTGATCGTATTCTGAAGGATCGGGGGATGAGGGTATTGAGCCGCGCACTCCCCAGAAAGATATATTTATGTGTGCAGATATTCCGTTTGACATTTACCCCTCCCTCACGATAATAATAAAGGGTTTATAGGTGTTTGTTTCTGAACATATTTGTAGTCCCAATATGAGAGAATATTGTTAAAAAATCAACTGTTTTTTATCGTTGGATTCGATTTAACAGGCTTTTAAACAGATTTATATCCCCCAAAATGTGATCTGGAACAAATAATTTTTTGATTATGTAACAATTCTGATAGTGAGGTTGTCTTCTTGTTGAAAAGGAATACTTGAAAATTACCCGGATTTTGTGCAAACTATGTAGACTTTAATAGGAGTGAACTAAAAATGATGAAAAAACTTGAAATGTATCAAATAGTTATCGGATTAATAATGATTACGCTGTTGGTAATCGGATGTTCCAAAGAGCTTGTTGAAGACGAAGCCGTGACGGAAGCACCGACGCCGGTTCAGCAAACTCAGGAAGAACCCGTACCGGAACCGGTCGTTCAGGAGCCTCAGCCGGAAGAACCCGTACCGGTTATGGATGAAACTATTGCTCCGGTGGAACCTGCAGTTGCAATTTCCGAAAGTGAAACTCTGGAAGAGCGGGAAGGCAAACTCGAAGAGGTTTTGGAATTAATCAGTGAAACGGATAGTGTGAATATTTTTTATATGGTTAAGCCCGGCGACTATCTGTCATTGATCGCAAAAAACGAATATGGCAATATCGGGATGTGGCGGGTGATCTATAAATGGAACCGTAAAAAAATCGGCGATAATCCCAATGTGGTCTACCCGTTCCATGAATTTTTGCTGAAAAAACCGATAGACATGGCCAAGGATCTTGAGTTTGATTACTATGATTATACTGTAAAATCCAATGAAACTCTCTGGTCGATCGCCGGCAAAGAGTATAAAAATAACTACGCCTGGATCGTCATTCTGCGTGATAATGCCGATACTCTTGGACCGAATATCGATGATATTCCTGATGGGACTATCCTTAAGTTGAGATCAATTTTATTCAATTGATCCGCCTGAAAACTATTTCTCGGAAAGCGGAGCGAAATGCTCCGCTTTTTTTATCGGTATTCCCATTGAGGTCTAAAAGTCCTTATCATTAATCAAATTCCTTTTAAATTAAAGGAAGTTTATTAACTGTGAGGAATTGGGTATTATGGGTAACAGTATCAATCTTTTCGACTGGCTGATTATTGCAGCCTATTTTGCGTTTGTGTTTGGCATCGCGATCTATTTTTCAAGACGGGCCAGTAAAGACACCAGCCAATTTTTTCTTTCGGGACGGAATTTGCCCTGGTGGCTGGCAGGGACCGCTATGGTCGCCACAACTTTCGCTGCTGATACACCTCTGGCAGTAACCGAACTGGTTGCCCGGAACGGCATTGCCGGGAACTGGCTTTGGTGGAACCTGGCGATCGGGGCGATGCTTACTGTATTTTTCTTTGCGAAATTATGGCGACGATCGGGCATTATGACCGATGTAGAATTTACTGAATTCCGTTATTCTGGTAAAGCCGCTGCGGTTTTGAGAGGATTCCGTGCATTGTATCTGGGAATCTTCATGAATGCAATTGTCATGGGCTGGGTCCATAAAGCCATGGAGAAGATTTTTCATGTGACTCTGCCGATGATCAATCCTTTTTTACTGGTCGCAATTGCGTCAATTATTATTGCACTGTATGCCTCAGCTTCGGGATTATTAGGAACCGCCCGCACCGACAGTTTTCAGTTTTTGTTTGCTATGACAGGTTGTATTATCCTCGCCGTCATCGTGTTACGATTGCCACAGATCGGCGGCGCGGTTGCCCTGAAAGCCAAACTGGCGCCCCAGGTTCTGGACTTTTTTCCAAAAATAGGACGGGTAAGTCTACATGGTGTTACCGGCGGTGTTTTAGCCTTGTCGGTAGGAGCATTTTTTGCACATATTGGATTACAATGGTGGTCCAGCTGGTATCCCGGTGCCGATCCCGGCGGCGGCGGCTACATCGCACAGCGCATGATGTCGGCTAAAG
>JAHJGX010000004.1 GCA_018824205.1 bacterium | reverse complement strand
GATGCGCTGGGAAACGGGGTGTCATCATCACCATCGAACAGCAAAAAACAGCGTGACCGAAAATTTCCCGAATTTACCATTTACGATATGGTACAGAGCCAATATGAATTGCTGACGGTACATTTGGATATTCACCATCTCTATGGGATTATCGGTGGATCCATGGGCAGTTTCCAGGTTTTTGAATGGCTGGTATTATATCCGGATTTTGTAGAAAAAGCGTTGCCCTATGTCTGTTCTCCGGCGTTAAGTTCCTATGATTTACTGAAATTACAATCGATGCTGGAAACTATAGGTGCCTCCCGAAAGGCGGGGTGTTCTGAACGAGAAATCCAGCGACTTGCCAATATAACTACCGAACTGTTTGCCCGGACACCGGAGTACGTTGTCGAGCACCATCACCGGGCTGAATTTGAAGCATACCTGGCGGGATTTGACCGTGAGCCTTCGGTACAGTTCACGTCCTGGAATAAAACCAGTCAGATACGGGCGATGCAGCACCATAATATTTTCCGGCACTTTGGTGGTTCTGAAGAGGCTGCGGCACAGGCGATCACGGCTGAATTGTTGATAATTGTCTCAGCAACGGATTTGACGGTAAATCCAATCCCCGCCCAAAAATTTGCCAAAATCATGGCTTGTGAAATTATTGTTCTGAAAAACAACTGCGGGCATTTGGCTATCGGTTGCGAAATGGAGCGCTGCAGCCGGATTGTCGGGGATTTCTTTAAACATTAATCGGGAGGATAGATCGTGAAAAAATGGGAATATAAGGTTATTGATTCGACGAACATTGCTGGTGGAATCTTTCGCGGGAAGAAGTTTAGGGAAATTGAAAAATTCCTGAACGGACTTGGGCAGGAAGGCTGGGAGATTGTCAATCTTGATTTCAATGATGTCACCGGCCAGATGGATTTTGTGGGCGTTGCCAAACGGGAATTGACCAGTTAAACCTATTTCGGTTCTGTTTTGAAAATCACGTCATTAATTATTTCTTTTCTCCGTCGAAACCGATCGGCTCTGCTTGCATTGCTGATTATCACTCCCCTTGGATTTTACAGTAAATTTTATTCCGGGCCGCTACGCTACTGGGTAAACGATTCATTGTGTGATGTTTTCTATGTTATTTTCTGGTGTCTGGTTATGGGATTATTTTTCCGACAAATGCAAGCCCGAACCATTGCCGGAATTGTGTTGTTTGCCACCTGCATTCTGAAGTTTCTGCAACTCTGGCACCCGACTTTCCTGACCTGGCTGCGAAACAATTTTATTGGAGTTACGATTTTGGGAAATGTGTTTACCTGGAGCGATTTCCCTTATTATTTCTTAGGTTCGCTGATTGGATATTTTTGGGTTAGTAAACTGTCTGTAAAGAATAATATGTAATCTTTCCACCAAGTTTAATAAAAAAGAAACCTGCATGATAAACAATCCGGATAAAGCCGACAGGATCATAAATCAGTTATTAAAAAAGGTTTTTAAAACAGAAAATTTAGATATATTTCAGTATGACAAAAGTACTATTAAGCATGATTGGGAGTAACGATTGCAGCGTTGAAAAACCGGGGGCAATTCTATCAATTCTCAAAGAAATTCGATTCGATAAAGTATATCTATTGTACAATCATGATAAATATCTCAAAGCAGCTTCCGATATTTTTAAATATTGCCAAAAATATCACCCCGAAATTCAGATAGTTTATAAGAGCACCCCTATTGAAAATCCGACGGATTACAATACAGTTTATCCAGCTATGTATGCGTCAGTCCAGGATATTGTACGCGAAAATGTAAATGCAAAATTTACGGTTTCAATAACTTCCGGTACCCCGACAATGCACGCCTGCTGGATTTTCCTGCAACAAGGCGGCGTCATACATGCCAAACTTATACAGATTCAGCGAGAAACCGGGATTTCAGAGGTAAATTTTAATCTCGATGATTTTCCCGAAATTAAACAGATCGATCAGATAAAAGTGGAATTGACAAAGCTCTCCAGAGAAAACAGGCTCCTGAAAAACCGCAAACTTGCTTACGATAACATAATCGGAGAATGCCCGGAAATTCTTCAGCTTAAAGAGCAAATTAAACTCTTTGCCGATAGCGATATATCTGTTTTTGTTCATGGCGAGAGCGGAACGGGAAAGGAGCTGGTTGCGGAAGCCCTGCACTATAACAGTCCTCGTAAGGAAAAGACCTTCATCAAAGTAAATTGCGGCGCGATCAGCCCGGAACTGTTCGAGAGCGAATTCTTCGGACATAAAAAAGGCAGCTTCACCGGAGCTGTCGCCGACAAAGAGGGTAAATTTAAACTGGCGGACTGCGGGACAATCTTTCTGGATGAAATCTGCGACCTGCCGGATTATATGCAGACAAAACTGCTGCGTGTATTGCAGGAGGGGACTTTTATCCCGGTTGGCGGAATCGAGGAAGAAAAAGTTGACGTCCGAATTCTCTCCGCTACCAATAAAGATATTATGGAGCAGGTGCGGCAGAAAAAATTCCGCGAAGACCTGTTTTACCGAATTGTAAGTTGCAAAATCCATCTTCCGCCGCTGCGAACCCGGGACAATGATAAAATCCTGCTGTCTAACTACTTTGTAGAGAAATTCAACCAAAAACAGGACAAGAATAAATTCCTGTCGCAATCAGCAATCAATCTTATAAACGTTAATCCCTGGCAGGGCAATATTCGCCAGCTGAAAAATGCAATTGAAGCAGCTTTTGTCTATCCCGATGAAGAAATCAAGGCGGAACATTTAAATATTATAGACTTTGATAAAAGTTCAGATTTTGTCGAAATCCCCGGTGAGGGATTTGACTTTGACGGTGAAATCGTGCTGAAATTTTACCATGCGGCGTTGAAAAAGACCGGCGGTAATGCCGAAAAAGCCGCCCAGCTGCTTGGCATTAAACCGCATACCTTCCGGGCAAGACTACGGAAATTAGGAATTGAAACGTAAAAATATTTACGGTGAAAAGTAAAGATGCTTACGATGATAAAATACATTCCAATAAATATATTAGTCATAACTATTATTATAATAAGCACTTATCGGTATTTCTATTTTAATTGGCATGATTTTATTACTATTTCTGAATGGTTTTTTAAAATTCAACAAAAAAAAAGAAATATCATGAAAGAAATGAGAAAAATTCGAACTTCAGAAAAAAATTGGTTTGAAAAAGCTATAGAATGCTTTAGCGAAAAAATTTCTTTTGAATTTATTGATGATGTAAATATAGGAGTAAGTTCTGATGACTTAAGTTCTGCCATAAATCTTATAAAAAAAGTAACAAAAACAAAAACAGTAAAATGGCAGGATATTATTTCCATATTAACAGGCTTGGGTATGTCATCCGTTGGTGTTTGGATGATTGCAATTGCTATTGCAGATCCAGAACCAACAAGCACACTATGGATTTTACTTGCCGGAGGAGTTATATTAACAATGACTGGTGGTATGAGCATTTTATATGCTCTAGGCCAAAAATGGAGTGTGAAAACAACAAATGGAAACAGTACGATTATTGTTGAACCAAAGTAAATTTTAGGGAGGTTTAAAATATGGCAAACCCAAAGAGTGTAAAAAAACCCAAAAAAGTTCAAAAAGATATAGACTCAATACTTGAAAAAGGAGTTAAATATTATGAGGAAGAAAACTATGATAATGCTATAAATTGCTTTTCAGAGATAATAGAGCATGATAATGAAAATATGTACGCTCTTTTTTTACGAAGTGACACTTATCTAAACCAGGGTGAAATCGATAATGCAATAAATGATTCAAAAAAAGGTATACAAATATCAAAAAATAATGATGATGAAATGTCTTCTGTATATTTCCATTTCGAGTTAGGCTATTGTTTTTTTACGAAACAACATTACGATGAGGCTTTTGATGAATTCTCAAAAGCAATTAAAATTTATTTTGAGAATAAAAACTTTTTTAAAGTTAATGATGATTTACGAAATCCTGTAAGCTATTCATTAGGCATGAGATCGTTAATCTACTTTTCTAAAAATATTTTTTCAAAAGCACTAAAAGATATGCAAGAAGCGATAAGAATTAATAAAAAAGAAAAAGATTGGCCTAAATTCAGACTTCGTATATTACTTGCTCAACAACAATACAAAAAGGTAATTAGTGAATCGTCAATATTATTAAAAGATGATCCAAGGAATATGTATTTATACTATTTAAATACATTGTCATTATTTGAAATAGAAGAAGAAATAGAAGCAAAGAAAGTATTAGAAAAAGCGCTTGGATATAAACCAAAAATTATTGGAAAAAACGATGATGATCTTATAGAGAATCAACATAATTTTGCTAATCAATTATTCTTTTTACATATTTGTTTTTATGCAGAGAAATATGATTTGGCATTAAAATATGCAAATAATTTTATCAAATATTATCCATATATTGCTTCGCCATACTTTACTAAATCAATAGTTTATTTAATAAATGGGGATGAGAAAAAATCTATTAAAAATCTTGAAATATTTTACCAATATAAAAATAAAAAAGCAGAATTTCATATATCACATTCACAATTTATAGCAGGATTATATGCTGGAATGGAATTAAATTCTGAATATATTGAAGAAAATATATTATCAATATTTATCGCAGAATTATCAAGGTATTCAACAAGTGTTAGTTTTGAAATTAAAGTCATTTTTATAATTTTCGGTTTAGATGCTAAAATTTCAGAAAAAAGAAAATTTATAAATGTTGCAAAATACTTTGATTCTTTATATGAAAATTTTCCTAATGTAGAAGAAGTTAATCAATGTGAATCTGAATTTATTAAAAGAATATTCAATAATTATCCTGTAGATAAGTTGAGTATTCTAGATACCTTGAAAAAGGATGGTAAAGAAAGATTCAGGACTATTATTAAGATATGTTTTCTTTCAGAATTGCTAAAAAAGGAATTAGAGAATAAAAAATCGAATTATTCTCCACAATTATTTGATATTTATTCTAATCTAAATAAGGAATTGTTGAAAAAATTACGGCATACGATTGAAATAAAAGAAGAAAAGAATGCTCAAACTAAAATTGAATGGGAGCGGAAAGTTGCTCAAACAAAAATCGACGAACGCGACCGCATCATCCGAAGCCAGGCACATGATATAAAGAATATAATCAGTACGATTATTAACCCGCTGATGATTTTAAAACAAACAACTAAAAATCCACAAATTGACAGAGCGCTTAAACAGGCTGAAGTTCTAAGCAAGATGGTAAATGCAGTAAGTTTATCCTATAGTGGCTCTGAAAAGGATTTTTATTACGACGCCAAACACAATTCAGCGGGAATGAGTTTAAAAGATATGATCACCAGCTCCGTTGAAGCCTCTATTGGCAATATTATGCAAATTGTAAAATACTATAAACCGTTCTGGGAACAATATTTCCCTCAATATGATTTGTATGAAAAAGCGCTTGCAGAATATACAAGTTTACATGAAGAAACAGATAATAGAAGCTTTGGAATGCTCATAAAATTTCTGAACAAATATATGTTTGATATTGCCATTGAGTTCGGTGATTCCGACGCTTTAATTATAGGAGATAAAAAAGGCTCAGATGTAAAATTATTAACGTTGTTTAATGAAATAATTTTCAATGCTATTAAATACACTGCTTTTGTAAAAAAAGAAGATCGAGTTGTGTCTATAAAATTTAATAGCAGCCACGAGTTTAAAAATCTTGAAGTTGAAAATTCTTTATCCGGCAATACCGAAGTAAAGTCAGTCGGAACGGGAAACCTGATTATAGATAATATTGTAAATATAATGAAAGGTGAAGTAACAAGACCTAAATTAAACAATAGATTTATTACTAAAATAAAGTTTCCTAATTTTTGGGAGGAAAAAAACAATGGGAAAGATATTGTATGTTGAAGATGAACTTGATCGAGACAAAATACTCCATTACTTCGGAAAATATCTAAGCGATGACGAAATAGAATTTTTAAACAGCCCGGAAGCTGAATATCGGGAAAAGATCAAAGAAAAACTTAATAACAATCCATTTCTCCATGTTGAGTTTAATTTCATAGATGCAATTCAAGTAATTGAATACGGATATGAAAAGTTCTCATTTTTTATTATCGATAGAGATCTGCTTGGCAGCAAGGAACTTAAAGATAGTGGACAATTTTAATATTTACCGGAGGAAGTTCCTCAAATACTCGAAGAAAAAGTAGAACCAGGCTGCGAAGGTGATTGGCTGTTCTTATTACTTTTAGATAAGTATTTCAAACATTCCAATCCAAGATTATTATTAAATAATTTGGTTCTTCCGACATTAGTATGGAGCTAAGCAAAAGACGCCCTTATCTTTAAGAAAAAATATTCACTATCCCTAAAGCCAAAGGCAACTCTTTTAATGACCTTGATCTTGTTATT
>JAHJGX010000043.1 GCA_018824205.1 bacterium | reverse complement strand
GAGATAGAAAATTGAAATACGACTAATACCTGCCGGAAGCCCCGGCCTTTTTGACCCAAACCGAGGTTTTCTTTCAGCACTTTTACCGGTTGAAAGGAGGAGAGAAAAAAGGCGGGATATGAACCGGCCAGAATTCCAAGGAATATGGTAAAAAAGAGCAATCCGGGCAACATGTACCATGGTGAAAGATAATTAATGATAATCGTTTTCCCGGCAATTGAATTAAATAATGGTAATAATAAAACCGAAATAACCATCGCAGTCAGTACTGCCAAGAAACAGGTCAGGATCGATTCCACCAGAAATTGCCCGATGAGGCGATTTTTTGTTGAACCCAGTACTTTGCGCATACCGACTTCCCGGCTGCGTCCGGCAGAGCGGGAGCTTGCGAGATTCATGAAATTTATACAGGCGATAAAGAGGATAAATGCCGCGGTTATTGAAAAGATGTAGATGTATTTGATGTCGCTGTTGGGTTCCAGTTCTCCGTCCATATGAGAATATAGGTGAATGCGGGTCAGCGGTTGTAAAAAGTACTCGTATTTACCGCCGGATTTTTCCATTTCATCAAAGGACATCCCGGTACTTTCCTGGAAATGTGGACCAGCATATTTACGCAGGAATTGTGGGAGTTTTGCTTCAAGGTCTTTTGGATCGGCTTTTTCGTGCAGTACAATATAGGTACACATAAAATTTTGCAGCCACCATTCACCATGATTCCATTCCCAGGAGGACAGTGGCGAGAGCATACCGTAATGGAAATGGGCGTTTTTTTCTGGATTGGACACGACGGCGCTGACGCGGTAGGGTGTGCCGTCTTCAAACTCAACAATTTTATTTAGCGCTTCCGCCGGGTTTCCGAAATACTTTTTGGCATTTTCCAATGTCAAAACAACGGTATGATCGTCCCTCAGAGCGGTTTTGGGATCGCCGTACAGAACCTTCAGCGGGAAGACATCGAAAAAGTTGGTATCAACCCACATAAAATTGGCTTCATTATAGACGATATCTTCATAGCGAACCAGCATATTGGGTGTATGTTCCATACGGGTAGCATGCAGCACTTCCGGGTATTCCTAGACAATTGTCCGGGAAAGTTGTGATGGTGTGCGAACCGTATTCGTTTCCTGTGTGCCAATGACGCTGTGCACGGCGACCCGATAGATCCGGTCGGCATTTTCCCAGTGCCGGTCATAGCTCAATTCGTCAGCTACGTATAATACGATCAGCAGGCAGCAGCTGACGCCTACTGCCAGCCCGAAAACATTGATCAGACTGACACCGAGACTCTTTTTCAGGTTGCATTAACTGATGATCAGGTAATTTTTCAGCATGAACTCTTCCTCATTCCACGGCTTAGTCTGTCATAAGACAGTTTAAAATAGGGAAAGTTGTCGAGAGAATAAAGAGAATGTTAGTGATTCCGGCAGATGCTTCGTTCAACGGTGCTTAGGCAGGATTAATGGTCTTACGTTTATTCGGATTATCTTATCTTTTCTTTGTTCTTTACAAAAATCAACTTGAATCGTCCCTTCGGACTTTCACGCTGCTCAATCTCAAATTGCTTAATAGATTTAATCAGCGGCGTCAACTTTTGGAAGCCATAGTTTCTGGAATCAAAGTTTGGCTGCTTTTTTTGCAGAAGATTGCCAACATCTCCCAGAAAAGCCCAACCGTCATCATCGGCCAAATCGGATATCGTCGATGAAATCAATCGAATAACCTTTGGTGTTATATTATCGATGTTCGGTTTTTTGGACGACGTGCTCCTGGCTGATTCCGATTCGCTTCCCTCAGTTTGGTCTTTCAGGATTTCAATATAAATGAATTTGTCGCAGGCAACGATAAATGGTTCCGGTGTTTTCTTCTCACCAATGCCAATGACGTTCATCCCGGTTTCACGAAGCCTCGTGGCCAGGCGGGTAAAATCACTGTCGCTGGAAACCAGGCAAAAACCATCAACTTTTTCCGAATACAGAATATCCATCGCATCGATAATCATGGCGGAGTCAGTCGCATTTTTTCCCGTTGTGTACCCGTATTGCTGGATGGGTGTGATAGCATTTTCCAGCAGGACATTCTTCCACTTTGACAACTTCGGGTTTGTCCAGTCTCCATAAATTCTTTTTATTGTCGGATTGCCGTACTTGGCGATTTCTTCCATCATCTCTTTCACATAAGCCGAAGGAATGTTATCACCGTCTATTAATACCGCGAGTTTTAAATCCATAAAATTTTCCTATCATTTAATTCCTTATAATATACCCATTAAACAATTGAAAACCGCTGGAAACATTTTAACCATGAACACTCCCTCATTCAACGGTTTGGACTTTCATAAGACGGTTAAAAATAGGGAAAGTTGTCGAGAGAATAAAAGGAATAGTGATGCTGCTTCCCTGAAACCGTCAGAGCTTGATAGCGGGGGTGAGCGGTTAGAATTATATGATTGTTCGGATTGCCGATTTAGATAAAATTTCGATAATAAAACATCCGGCCAGAAATATACCAACACCTTTGATACCGCTTATCTTCAATGTTCGGCTGACGGATTTGTACATCAGGAAGAAGATCCAGATATAAATAATTATAAAGATCGCGATTGATATTATAAACAGTATATTCTGTCCGGTATCGGGACCCAATACGCTTCCGGGATTTTGAGCGATTCTAACGGATAGCGACTGTATGTAGTCTTGATATGAATTAGATAGAGCGATCAGACTGCTGAGAATCAAAGGCCAGCGTGCAAAGGCCTGTTGACTGAGGATATCCCTCAGGCTGCATTCCGCTTTTAAAATGAACTTACCAATGATAAAGAAAATGAGCGTAATTAAGATAAGATTGATAAAACCTTCGGCAATGAACACCCAAAAAGGTGATTCCTTCCCGGTATGAATATCAAAAATTCCATCAAAATGAGTATTGGAAATGGTATTAAGAATCCCGGAAATAAGGATGATACCCAGACCAATTAAGAGGAACTGATTATTGCTCATTTTCTCAAAAGGATTAAAGAGTAGTTCAGTGATAGTATTTTGCTTTTTTGTAATTTCTTCAGCCATTATTTTACTCTTACTACTTTTTTAAAATTTGTATAATTATTGCACCGTTGTTAATAATATTTTTTTAAAGGTTCAATAACAGATTAATTCTAATTCCGTTCAATTTTAGTTTGTCATTCTCAAAGAGACTGTTCTTAATATTTCTAAGCCAATAATTATACGATGCTCTAATACCTATTCTTGATTCGAACAAGATATCAAATCCTGTGAGAACTCCATAATTCAAGGAATTATCAATACAATTCATGCAATCAGTAGTTTTGTATACTGTTAGATTTCTACTTATACAATTTGCGATTTGGACACCTCCAAAGAAACTTAATGGTCCCATTACCGAAACCGGAATCAGTCCGTAGACCGACAGATAATTATAGGTATCTGTTATTTTAGGGTTGAAATAGAAATATTCAACGGGGATTTCCAATTTATATTGAGCAGTGTACTGCGTAAATGATATGCCCATAAGCAGGGATTTTATTTTTGTTTCGATTCCAAAATCGTATCCGTTTCCAAACTTCACATTGGCTGTTTTACGAGTGTCTTTGTTATTAAAGATCATCGTCGAAAAATTCATTCCAGCTAAAACTGTTAATCCAGTATTGTTATATTTAGAAATAGTCAATTTATTCTGATTAATAATCCACATGACAATTCTATCAATATTGTTAAAAGAAAATGTGTAAGCACTGAACTCAGTATCATCCCGGGGATGCCCATAATCTTCGGTCCATTTTGAGTAATTATATTCGATTGTAAGATACCGGTTAATTTCAGAAAGATTTTTTATTTCAGTCAAATGATTAAGAAAATTAAAAATTCCGACGCTGTTAATTCCATAACCGGTGGTGTATTCATTTATTTTTCCGCTTACGTCGATAGTTTTCCCAAATCGAAAGGTATATATATCAAAAAAACTTACTTCATGTCCTCGTGAAATTGTTAACATAGAGTCTTTTTTTGATAATAATACATTCTTGAAAAAATCAATGTCTCCGAATCCGGATTGATAACGGATCGGCTTTCCTGGCTTTACAAGAATGTCATATGCAGCCCTAGCGCCGCGATATTCAAATAAATTCCATTCATCATTCAGTGATATTTTTGCGGATATTGAGATACCGGTTCTTACTGTGCGAGGTGGAGGATCCGCTTTTGCAGGATCGATAAACACAATTGAGTCACCAATGTTAGATATACTGTAACCAAATGCGGGAGACAACGAAAAATTCCATTTATCTTTAATATTCAGTTTAACTGGTAAAGATGTTAATATACCATAATCGTAAAATACATTTTTGGAGGTACCTGATCCACTGTCTAAATATTCATCTGGAACTAAATTTTGAATCACCTTTTTTTGTAAAAAACCCAGTGAAATGTCAACAGGTATTATCCATAAGTCCCCATAAAAGCGGGATGCAATTGAATAGGCTGTTGAGGACATTCGAGAATTGAATTTTCCAATATAATTACCGTATTCATCTATTCTAGTCTGTTCACCTAAATCTAGAATGGTATTTTGTTTATTGATGACGAACTGAAAAGGGTATTTATTCGGGATCAAGTTAAATCCTATATAAGATTGTTTGAGTTGGATATCTGATGCCAGATTTTGCAACCAGTTTGCTTCCATGTTTGAAGATACTACGGAAATCCCTTGATAGGATAACAAACCGTTTGCTGGATTGTAATAGGCAGAAATAGGATCGGTATCGGGCAGGCAAACGCCGATTTCGCCCATACCGTTCATTGATGGAGACGGCGGAATCAGTAACCAAATGGCACCTGCTTCGGATTGAGCATTACAATAACAGGAAATCAATGCGACAATACAGCAGATTTGACAAATTCTTTTCATGTTACCTCTTATATATTGATAGTAGGTGATTGCTTGTTGTTCCTGGCCGGACGTTTTTCGATGCGGAAAATCGATTGTTTCAATAAAGTATTCATTATCCACACTCCCGCCTTTTAAAAGTGAAACAGTAATAATAATGCTACAACCCGAGAAAAAAAACAAGAACGGCAAATAAAAATACCCGGCTACTGTTCTTCATAATATACTCTTTTTTGAATGACGGCTAATGTTCCGCGAATATATGACGTTTCTGCGCAGCAGAAATGTGGCGAAGCCGAAGGCGACGCATATATTCGCTGTTGTGCGATGTAAACTTGCCCTTTGTTTGATTATCCAAAACGAATTTCTCTTTGGTTATACCTGATATACTATACATATGGAACTTATTTAGCTTTTATATATTGCTTTTTAATTCCTCGAATAATCTTGGCCCATATCCATGGAATAAGAGAAGGAAAAAAGCGATATAGCCACCAAAAGGGAATCTGTATACGAGGAGATACAACAATAGATTTATTCTTCAAAATTCCCCGCATCATATGATTAATGCAATCTTCAGGTGTTGGATAATGGTGCTTTTTTTGTCTGTATTCCTTATCATGTTCTATAACATAATCTGTAAGATTAATAGCTGATGCATGCATTGGTGTCTCCAAGTATCCAGGACAAAGAGCAGTCACTCGTATTCCATATTGCTTGGCTTCAGATCGCAAGTTAAGAGTAAATCCAACGGCTGCATGTTTGGAAGCACTATAGCTTGTCATTAGTCCGCCTGGCATGAGACCTGCAAATGAAGCCACATTAATAATATGTCCATTGCCCTGTTTTATCATTATTGGGTATACTAATCTGCTTCCATAGATTACGCCCCAGAAATTAACATCCATCATTTTATGCCAATGTTCTAGAGTCATGTCTTTAAATTCCCCATTGCTTGCTGCACCAGCATTATTAAAAAGGTAATCAATACGGCCGTATTTTTCCATTGTTATAGATATCATTTCCTCTACTGCTTTAACATCACAAACATCGATACAAAGAACATGTCCACTTCCTCCATTTTTCTTAATTCGGTTGAATGTTTCATTTGCTGAATTCAGGTTGATATCTGTGACAACCACAGTAGCACCGCATTTAGCAAGATATTCAGATATCGCTCTGCCAAGGCCGGAACCAGCTCCAGTAACTATAGAAATCATTCCATTAAGATTTTTCATATTCAAACACCTTTTACTTTTCCTGTTAGACTGTATAATGATAGGGCAAGTTTATTTCGCACAACGGTTGCGTGTATGAGTAGTGGCGGACTTCGAAGCACTTTCTTGTCAAGTTACACTGAACTTGAAGCGAGGCAGAATGCTCGAACACTCTACAAACCCCGCCATTACTTATACACGATGTTGGGCGGTCGTTATTGTTCATACACCGT
>JAHJGX010000042.1 GCA_018824205.1 bacterium | reverse complement strand
CTTTTCGCAAACCGGACAAGGCGCATCCGTATGAACCGGCCATTCAACATAAATATCAATCCGAACTTGCTTCATATCCAGATCAATATCCATAATCTCCCAGGGCGGCTGTATTCCAAGTATCTGAGTGTATAATGCTTTATCTTCCATACTCTAAATTATTCATTTTTTCAACTTTTCCACACATTTCTCGGAAGAACCTATTTTTATAGTTTAGAATTAGATAATAATATTTCACAAATAAAAAAATTGCTGCTTTTGAAGTAGCGAAAGGAGAAAATCATGTTAAAAAGAATTTTTATAAAACTAAATGTTTGCGTGTTCGTTTTCTCATTATTTGTATCTTCCAACTATTCGCAAAGTTTAGAGAATAATTTCTTTACTGTATCCATGGGAAATACTGCTGCAGCTAATTCTTATAAAGAACTTGATACTGCTTTTAATATGCTTACTGAACTTGGCTGTAACTATACAAAATGTAATTTCAACTGGAGCAGAATTGAGCCATTACCTGGAAACTACTATTGGGAAGAAACTGATTCCGTTGCACTTCTTGTCCAGCAGTACGGAATTTCCATCATCGCTTTTGTACCACAGGTAGGAACTCCTTTCTGGGCACGGAAGCCAGGCAGCATGGCAGGCGTGCCAAATAATCCGCAGGATTTTACTCACTTCATTTATCAAATTCTCAATCGATATAAAGATTCAATGTCCATTGAATATGTTGAGATTCTAAATGAGATATCCAACGGGACAAGCAATGGTATAGAACCTCCATTTGCACCACTTTGGGATACCACTGCTGTGTATGCTGCAGAAGTTACCACAGCAGTTTATGACACGGTTCACGCTCATTTTCCTGATGTAAAGGTTAGTTCCGCAAGCGTCACTCAGCCACATGGACTGGGCGACAGTATGACAGCAGAAGATACGGTTAAGACTGTATTTATGGATGCCTATTTCTCGGCTAACCCCCAATTTGATTATCTGTCGCTTCATGATTATCCTCACTATGGTCCTTCGGAAACAGGAGATTTTGAATATGCTACACAATATAATTTTTCGAATCTTTACCGTGGATTATTAAATAATTATGGTTATGCAAATAAACCAATATTTGTTACTGAAGGTGCGCTGGGGCTTGGTCCGGGGGTGAACGAACAATTGTACGCTGCATTTTTAGCCCAGAATTGTATAGTTTATTATTCTAAAAAGGATAGTACCAATATTATCAGCTTAGTAAAAGCTTCACTGGCAAATGCTTTGGCAGGAACCATAGGTTTTAACATTGCTGATGTTTCAACGGGAGAGCGATACCCCGCATTCTATGCTTTCAAAACATTAAAGGAAAAACTTGAACAATATCCTGAATTTGATGGTCGGGTTGACGGTCAACCGGATGAACTTTATTACTGGGCGCTGAAATTTAAAGATGAAAACGATAATTCTCTTTTTGTTGCCTTCGCACCTATTCAGATATATTATCCAAATCCGGAACAGCCGACTCCAAGGGAATTCCATTATACAGAACCCCAATCCCTTATGTTGGAAGTTGGGCTAAATAAACAGGCTTTAATCACTCAGTTATACGGGGATACAACAACAGTTTATAGTGATAACAATGGACACATTTTTTTTGAAGTTTATAAGGAAGCGATTTTTATAGAAATGCAATCCACTGGAACTTCTGTTGAAGAAGAAACAGATGGAATGATTCCTGGAGATTTCCATCTATATCAAAACTATCCAAATCCGTTCAATCCGCAAACAACCATCAGTTATCAGTTACCAGTTTTCAGTGAGGTGAGTTTGAAGGTTTATGATATACTGGGGCAGGAAGTACGGACGCTTGTGAATGAAAATAATTCTGCCGGTTATCATTCGGTTGTTTGGAATGGAACCGATAATTCAGGGCGGCAGGTAAGTTCTGGTGTTTATTTTTATTATTTAAAAGCAGGCGATGAATTTTCACAGACGAAAAAATTGTTACTAATAAAGTAATCCCGAGTTATCGGGGCTGCTTTTGAAGTAGCGAAAGGAGAAAATTATGTTAAAAAGAAAACTACAATTTACCGTCCTGCTTTTGGGGATATTCTTATTTACCGGAGCAATCTTGCCGGTAACTGCTTTTGCACAGGATTATGAAGATTCTCCGTTTGGGTTTATTCAGGGAGAAGTTGTTTATGGGCAACGGCCTAAAGCGACCTTTTTAGTAGATTTAGGAGTTCATTGGAATAAAGGGGCATCAGGTGGCGTTAAATTTCCTTCTAAAGATATAAATGATATTGATTTTAGTACAGAGTTGGATTTTACTAAACTTGATAAATATGTTAAAGAAATTTTCATTGATAACGGTATCAATCTGTCATTGCCATTGATGACCTTTGTTGATATTAATAATGAAGAAATATTATTGACACACGATCAATATAGGGAATTAAATACTGTTATAATTGAACGATATAATGGAAATGGTGTTGATGATATGCCGGGTTTAAAAAAATCCATAAAATATTGGTTTGTTGGCGGAAGTGAAATGAATACAGGAATTGGTAAGGGGCAGGATATAAACACAAGAAAGTGGAAGTTAAGCGAAGCAGCTACCGCAAAATATATAAAGATAGGATATGATTTGATTAAGAGTTTTGATCCTGAATTTAAAGTTTTGCTTGGAGGTTCAGCAGGAGTATGCACCTGGAAAGAAGGAGATTGTGAAGAAGATGATAAACCAAAAATAGCAGAGGATCATTTTTATTACAATTTAATTTCAGAAATGACGGGAGAATATTACTGTCCTGATATGATATTTGATTATCATAAAGGCAGCAATCCCACTCAATTCAAAGTTCAAATTGAGACAATGAATATGGTTAAAGAAACTTTGACAGAGTTTGGATATTCAGATAATGATATTTGGACTACAGATTGTGGAGGAAGTTGGGATGGATTGGGAGGCTTTACTGAAGCAGAACAAGCCGGAGATGTGGTCAGGCGGTATGCCTATACAATAGCCAATGGACAGGAAAAGATGTATTGGACAAGGGTGGAGGAATATAATTGGCCGGGTGTTTCCATGTTTGATTATATGGGACTAGTTCATAACCCTGTAAATGATCCTGTAGGAGAAGAAAAGGACTGGAAGAAATTATCTTATTACACCTACAAGCTAATGGTAGAAAAAATAGAAGGTTTTGACTGGGATAATGTAGAAACTATAATTGACGGAACGGATTATCTCTATGCCTACAAATTCCACAGTAGTGATACCAATAATGCCAACGGACCTGTTTGCGCTCTCTGGTGGGCCTACTTTGACGATTCCGGCTACAGCGGCAAAGGCGATACGATAGATGTTGATTGGACTGTAGTAACGGATGCCAACTTTGTATTAATCACTCAGGCCGTTCCCGATGCAAACGACGGCAGCGAACTCGAACCGAATGACTATCCGGATTTCTTCCTGACAGAAACAAAACCTGTCGTTGACGGTATTGTTACAGTTGTCCTTGGTGAAAGCCCTGTTTTTATCGAGGAAATATCAAATACTTCAATTGAAGAAACAGGCAGCATTACTCCGAATGAATTTCAATTGAATCAGAACTACCCCAATCCGTTTAATCCAAAAACAGTTATCAGTTTTCAGTTGTCAGTTTTCAGTAATGTAACTCTCAAAATTTACGATGTGTTGGGACAGGAAGTGCGGACACTGGTAAATGAAAAGAAATCTGCCGGTTTTCATTCAGTAATATGGGAAGGAAGGGATAATTTGGGTTCCTATGTATGTTCCGGTGTTTATTGTTATTATTTAAAAGCAGGCGCAAAATTTTCACAGACGAAAAAATTGTTACTAATAAAATAATCCCGATTTAAGCGAAAGGAAATAATCCCGATTTAAGCGAAAGGAGAAAATTATGTTAAAAATAAAACAACAATTTACCGTCCTGCTTTTGGGGATATTCTTATTTACCGGGGCAATCTTGCCGACAACTGCTTTTGCACAGGATTATGAAGATTCACCTTTTGCAATAATTGATATGGATGTAAAAAATGGAGATGAAATATATCCATTAGATATTGGTGTGAAATGGGGGCGGGGAGCAGGGAAAAATGGTTTAAATTGGGACGTGGTTGAAACAACAAGCCCATTAGGAAACCCAAGTAATTACAACTGGTCTAGTCCAGATACAATTGCTGATTTTTATAATCAAAATAATATTAATCTAATTTGGACAATTAATCCTTTTAATAGCATTGATCAAAACAGTGTAACACCTACCGGTATGTTACCTAATGATTTATCAGCTTATTCGATATTTATTAATGCTCTTGTCGAAAGATATGACGGAGATGGCTTTGATGATGCTCCCGGCTCACCAATTATTAATTGTTGGCAAATACATAATGAAGTAAATGTTAGCCATTTTTGGTCTGATACGCCTGAAAATTATGCCTTATTATTTAAAACATCTTATGATGCAATAAAAAATGCAAATCCAAATGCAAAAGTTGCTATGAGTGGGATGTCTAATCCAAGTGGTATTTATTTTGGAGTATGTAATTTCACTTCTATTTTAAATGAATTAAATAATATCGGGGGCACTTTTGATATTTTTGATATTCATTGGTATGGCTTTATGGGAAATTACAAAAAACATCATAACGTTGGGCAAGAGGTTTTAACTGAATTTATGAATGTGGATTTGCCTAATGCTTTAAGCAATTTTAGCAATTATGAAGTATGGATTACTGAAAGTGGCACTCACTCAGGTACAGATGTAGATTTATCATCAGGATTAGCTCCGGCACAATCTGAAATTGACCAAGCAAGTGAATTAATTAAAAGGTATGTTCATTCTCTTGCAAATAATATAAAAAAAATATTTTGGGGGTGTATAAAAGAAAGTGCAAGTTATAGTATAACATTTGGGCATAATGATTATTTTGATAATACCGGTTTGGTGTATAATGGATGTAGTGTGATAAATGGAAACTTTATATACAATACAAATGGTGTTGGAGAAGACCTTGGTGATGGGGTTGAAAAGTTATCTTACTTTACGTACAAAAAAATGACTGAAAAACTTGAAGGAAGTGACTGGGATAGCATTACAACAATTATTGACAGTATTGATAATAAATATGCCTACAAATTTATTAACGACAGCACAGGAAACCCGACTTACGTAGCTTGGTGGGATTATTTTGATGACATCTCTTACTCTGAAGGCGACAGTAGTTTAATAACGCTAACCGGAATATCTGCAAATCAGGTAATAGTAACCAATGCAGTGCCAACTGATACTTCAGGAATTTATATTACAGATTACAACACTGCTTTTCAGATTGATACTTTAAGTGTAACAAGTGGCTCTGTTTCGTTTTACTTAAAAGAAAGCCCAGTTTTTGTGGAGGAAATATCAAATACTACAATTGATGAAACAGGCAGCATCACTCCGAATGAATTTCAATTGAATCAAAACTATCCTAATCCATTCAATCCAACCACAACCATTTCATTCCAACTTCCCAGGGCATCCAATGTTGAGTTAAAAATATATAATCTGACAGGACAATTAGAGGAAACGTTAGTGAATGAAAAGAAGGATGCCGGGTATTATTCAATTCGATGGAATGCTTCACAATATAGTTCCGGAGTCTATATATACCGAATCCAGGTCGAAGATCCCGCCAACGACGGGGCTGATGGATTTTCAGCAGTTAAGAAGTGTATTTTGATGAAATAGTACCATATGACCACAGGAGCAAGTTGTTTGTCTTTCACCGAATCAATGCTGAGGTTTTTAGTAGTGATTAACGCCGCTCAGGCTTGATTGGTGCAATTAATCACCGGAATGAATATCCTTGGTGTCTAATGACGGATAAAATGGTTCATAATGGCCGAGATGCAGTCATTCATTTTGTAGACACCATTCAGGATATCATAGTGGAAACATTAACACAAATTCCGATATAGAAAATATTGTTTTTTTAAATGACTTCAAAAAGCCTCAAATTTTATAAAAATCACTCCGTCAACTAATTTACGCGCTTCATTTCAATCAGGTCATAGTCGATTCATCCTAAAATATGCTGTGAAATCTTCAGTCCGAACATCTTTGCCGGAATCCTGGAGGATTATACTTCTTAGTATCATACCTGTCTGCCTTCCGCGGCTGCCGGGCAGGCAGGAAAGCCAGGTTAGTTTCAACCATATCTTAGATTCGCTATTTTGACTCTGGTTTGTTTGTATTCCTCTATCCACTCCAAAGCCCGATTAACCGCTAGCCAGAGTTGGCGTGAGGTGCTAACAATTCGTCCCACAATCCGTAACACTTTCCGGCGGATCGTCTCTATCAGACAAGTTGAATATCTCTCCGGCAGGATCATTAACTGAAAAAGTTTCATCACATTATAGGCTAACATTCCAATGGTATAATAGATCCGGTTGGCTTCAATCGTTCCACACGGTACGTATTGCAGGTTCAGTCCGTATTTCCCATCTTTTATAAACCGCTCGCAATTGCCCCTTTGCTGATGATGATAAAGAACCACATCTCCACTTATTTCTTCTTCCTGTATATTCGTAATCACCGCATAATAATTACTATAGGAAACCTCGCCAAACATATCGATTTGCCGATTACGTTTACGCTTCACAATCAGGCGAAAACTATGATTACTGTCATTCATTATATGAGTCGTCTCGGCATATTCGCAATTGGTCAGAATGCCTTCCCAGTCTCTTATTCTCAGCCACGCAGTTGAAGGTATTCTTCCAATGTCTTCTATTACTGAAGAATCAAAATCAGCCGTAATCGTATATCGAATCCCACGACCATGACAATAATTGATAATCTTTGATTGGTAGCCGGCGCTATCAGAACGAAAATACTTAAGACTCTTTCCATTGAATTCCAGGATTCTATGTGTCTTCTTCAGGCTCTCCAAAATATCTGTCTGTGGCGATTCATTTCCCTGGCGAAATTTAATCGCCGAACAGATCGGATGATCAGTACCATCGGATAAATAACTGAGCATCGGATGGTAACCAACGGTCCCGGCATAACTCATTTGACCATCGCCCTTGTCCGATTCAATCAAGGTTGCATCTATATCCAAGGTGTAATCACTGACCTTTCCCGAGCGCAAATAATAACCAACCGTGCGCTCCAGTATCCGCTGGAGATAATGCTCCCGCCCTAATGAACCTTGACGTCGTAACCAATCTCCCATTGAATCCGGGCTGGGTAAGGTCTCTATGCCTACTAACTTCCGAAATCCCTCATCATCCTGGATATCCCGTCCCGACCAGTCGGGATCGTCCACCGTCAATAAAATGGTAAATCAGGGTACGAATATATTCATATGGCTTAATGCCTCGATTTGAACCTGGGCGGGGATATTCGATTTCAATTTGCTTGCGTATTCCCAGAGATTGAATGAATTCATCTATGATTGCTAAACCGCCTCTGTCGGAGATTTTTTCTCTTGTTTGTTTGAACTGGAATGATAAGATTCTGTCTGTCATTATGCATCTCGTAAGTGATTTTAAATATCTTTTTAATACAATGTAATTTAAACACTTATCCCAGCAGGGATCTCTTTGAGGCGAGGTGTTTTCATAAATCTATTTCGGATTTAGGGCAGTTTCAATCAACTATATTTGGGGATAATCTTGACAATAGTGTAATTCATCAATATACTATACCAACGTAGTGTCAATCATAGGAGAGTACAAATGAAGGATTATTACATTTTTTTTGGCATGCTCATTCTGTTTGTTTTCGGTTGCGATTTACTGGATGAAAAAATCATTGATATTTCCGGGAAGATTACCGATGAGGGTAGTGCCGTTTCCAGTGCGATTGTGCTGCTTGTTGAGAGCGCCGATATTTCAGACGGATTGAACCTGGCCAGCGGCAGTATTAGCAACAGTGCCGGGAAATACACGATTCAGGATGTTGATCCCGGCGATTATTACGTACTGGCGATAGATGACAAGAATGATAATCTGCAATTTGATTCAGACATCGACCAACTTGGTTTTTATGGTGTAAATCCCGATGATTTGGATTTTCTTCCAAATAAGATTTCTGTTGAGGATACCGATCTGGAAGGGATAAATATTGTGGATTTATACTCTCTGGAATAGAAGTTTCCAGATTTTAATAAAATTATAGGGGCTGTTTATGATTGAAAAATCTTTACCTGAAGAAACATACGATCTGAAATCCGTTAAACTACCATATTTAAGTGGGTTACTACTCAAATTATTTGTGAAATTACTTGAGGGGAGGTTTAAATTTCTTTTATCACCTGCTCTTTTTAAAAACGCTGGAATTACCTGGTTTCGGGAGCAGGAAGTACCAGAATCTCCGCAAATGTACCCGATTTATTCTACTGAAGCCAGGATAAGTGATGTCAAATCGATCCCCGTTGCGGATTGGCCCAAGACCGGTTCACCAGGATCATCCGGTTTTCAAGCGACAACGGTTTTCGACTTTGCAGAAGCGTATAGGAATTCTAAGATAAGCCCCGAAGAAGTTGCTCAAAATGTTTTGGAATCCATTGAGTCAAGTGATGAAGGTGAAACGGCATTAAGAGCATTTATCGCTGTTAAACGGGACGATGTATTAAAACAGGCGGAAGAATCAACCCGCCGGATAAAAAATGGGCGACCGTTCAGCATACTTGATGGAGTTCCCGTCGCGGTCAAAGATGAAGTAGACATGATTCCCTATCCGACGACTGCCGGAACGGCCTTTTTGGGCCAATACGTTGCTTCGGTTGATTCAACAGTTGTGGCCCGGATGCGATCTGCGGGTGCCTTGCTGATTGGTAAAACCAATATGCACGAAATTGGGATTGGGGTTACCGGATTGAATCCGATTCACGGAACGCCCCGCAATCCCCACAATCCTGATCATCACAGTGGCGGGAGTTCCAGCGGTTCCGGTGTCGCTGTTGCTGCCGGATTATGCCCATTAGCTATAGGTGCGGATGGCGGCGGCTCAATCCGAATACCGTCAGCTTTTTGTGGAATTGTCGGATTGAAACCCACATTTGGCCGAATTAGCGAATTTGGGGCCGTCGATCTATGCTGGAGTGTGGCTCATCTTGGACCGATTGGAAGTTCGGTAAGTGATGTCGTTGTTGGATATGCTGCCATGAGCGGCCCGGATAAAAGGGATTCGATGACGTTTCATCAGCCATCTCCCCGATTGGATGATTGGAGTAGTAAGAATGTTCACAATCTCAAAATTGGTGTCTATTGGCCCTGGTTTCGGCATGCGACTAAGGATATTGTTGAAGCCTGTGAGATGATGTTGACACATTTTGAACAGGCGGGAGCGAAAATAATTGACATTACCATTCCGGATCTGGAATTATCG
The DNA here is from genome assembly GCA_018824205.1 of bacterium. GTDB lineage: Bacteria > Fidelibacterota > UBA2242 > UBA2242 > UBA2242 > B118-G9. The sequence goes on along the minus strand of JAHJGX010000042.1, from coordinate 22,580 downwards.
AGGGTTGCGCATACGATTACCATCGCCGGGGAAATGGCCCAAGCTCTCGGTCACACATATGATTCTCACCATAAGGAACATGGGGCAGATGTGCGTATTAATCTGGCACTGGCAAGAGCGCTTAGTACTCTGGATTATATCCAGGCTCAGCGGGTTCGGCATCGAATGATTAATCATCTAGACCATGTATTTAAGCAGGTTGATATAATTGTGACGCCGACTACCGGTATCACAGCGCCGCAAATAAAACCCGGGGCGCTAGCTGGTGGTGAATCTGATCTGACGACGTTATTTGAAATTATGCGGTTTGCGACACTGGCCAATTTAACCGGTTTACCGGCAATTTCCTTTCCGGTCGGTTATAATTCAACCGGTCTACCCATTGGAATGCAGGCAATCGGTGCCGCATGGCAGGAGTCACTATTACTGCGGGTCGCATATTTTGCCGAGCAGTTTACGGAAAAGAGAAAACCGATGATACATTATTCATTGATTCCCGGCTAAGGTTTTATGATTACAACGAGACGTATAATTCAGTGTAATAAAATGAGAAAATCATATTCTGTTCTTCTATACATCGAAAGTACATTTATTATTCTTGGTCTATGTTCGTGCGGTTCTCCAAAATCAGAGACATTGACAACTGCAATTCTGAGAGATACCAATAGTTATTTCTATGTAAATGTTGAGAATTATCCAAAGAATAGATCGGCGTTACCGATTGGTATTTTTGATTCCGGTACCGGTGGATTGACAGTCATGGATGCCGTTGTGAAATTTGACAGTTTTGATAATAGTACGGGTATCCGTAAAACAGGGGGAGATGGCATCCCGGATTTTCAGAAGGAATGGTTTATCTATCTCGGTGACCAGGCCAATATGCCATACGGGAATTATGCCGCTGAAAACAATACGGAACTGTTGCTGGAACACATTATCAAAAATGTACAGTTTTTACTGGGAAATAAATATTATCAAGCCGCAGAATCCCCGCAGTTTCAGAGTGATAAGCTGCCGGTGAAATCAATTGTCATTGCATGCAATACCGCTACGGCCTTCGGTAAGGAAACGATCGAATCATTTCTTCGGGAAGCGAAACTGGATATCAAAGTGATTGGTGTTATCGGGGCAGGTGTCAGAGGTGCGTTCAGTCATATTCAGCCGGAGGAAAATTGCAGTATCGGGATTATGGCAACGGCTGGCACAGTGTCATCGGGTGGCTATGTGCAGGCGATCGACCAGTATATCAGTTCAATGAATCATAATGGCAATATAACTGTATTTCAACAGGCCGGAATCGGGCTGGCCGGTGCAATTGACGGATCACCGGAATACATTTCCGCGACTGTGACCCTACCGTATGCGGAATATCGCGGACCGTCCTTCAATCATATGGCAGCGGTGATTGATAAAAATATTCCTGATCGGTACGATTTCAGTTGGGCTGATAATCATATATTGTTCACAGGAAATCGCGAAAATCCAGAGCTTATTCAACTGAATTCGGTGGAAAACTATATTCGGTATCATATTGTCTCATTACTGGAGCAACTGCGAAAAGCAGAAGAGGCAAAATCCTTGAAAGTCATCATTCTGGGATGTACCCATTACCCGTTTTACACGTCGCAGATCCAGTCGGAATTGCAGCGGTTATATGATTATAAGGAAAATGGACAGCTGGTCTATCGACCCTTTATGGGTGAAAATATTGTGCTTGTTGACCCGGCCCTCAATACCGCCAAGGAATTGTATGAATATCTCAATGAAGCCCAATTGCAAAATGATTCGGATATTCATAAAAGTGAGTTTTATATCAGTGTTCCAAACGTGACAAATCCCAATGTTCAGATGGACGATTTTGGAAATTTCACCTATGAATACAAGTATGGTCGCTGGGCCGGCAATATCCAGGAATATGTGAAGCGGGTGCCATTTAGCCGGGGAACGCTAGATGCTGAAATAGTACGGCGCTTGTCGCGTGAAATTCCGGTCGTTTACCAGTTGATTCACGAATTCAACCAATCAAATATAAAAACAGAATATTCGTCGGATCAGCAAAGATTATAAATTCGTTTTATTTAACACCTGCATGATAAGTATTTGATTAACAATCCATTTCCCCCGACAACTATTTTGTGGATACACTCGTCTTATAAAGTGTATTATGAAATAGAGATTAAGGGGAGTCAATCATGAAACACAAAGATTTTCTTATTCAATTCTTTTGCTGGGCGTTACTGGTTCTTGTAATTATCAGCCCGGCTGTTTTGTCGGCCAAAAACATCCACGGCAGTGGCAACCAAGCAACAATTAAGGGAAATTACACGGATTTCGACGAAGTCGAAATTTCCCATTCCTTTGATGCCAGAGTAAACTACGGAAAAGAGTACGGCATCATAATTCGGGTTGATGACAATCTGAAAGACTATGTTGTTGTTGAAAAAAAAGGCAATACGTTGCAAATCGGTATGAAAAATGGGCATTCCTACATTAACAGTCATTTGGAAGTATCGGTTACTCTGCCGGATATTCGCAAACTTGGACTTAGTGGCGCTTCGTCTGTGGTTATTAACGGATTTGTTTTTGGGCATGATCTGGATGTGAATTTGTCAGGGGCCAGTAAAGTGTACGGGGCATTTGAAACCGGCAACCTGGATCTGAGCCTTTCGGGGGCCAGCGATGTAACCCTGAAAGGTAAGGGTGAAAACCTGGTGATTCGAGCCAGTGGTTCCAGTACGGTAAAAATGGACGATTTCCGCGTAAATGATGCCAAATTACAACTGAGCGGATCAAGCAACTGTATGGTTAATATAGACGGTGAAATGGATGTTCAGGCCAGTGGTTCTTCTAAAGTGAAGTATTGTGGCAAGGGTGAACTTGGTTCCATTGAAGCCAGTGGCTTTTCCAAAGTGAAGCGAATGTAAAGCGGAATTACATCCTATAAAAGACCCCAGTATATCTGGGGTCTTTTATTTAATCGAAAGAATTCCCCGATGCTTGCGTCGGGGTAGTTCATTTCCGAAACCCGGAGTTTTACGCTTACTCAATAATTTTTCTTAACCTTCTGTATGTATGCAGAGACAGTTGCACAGCTGTCCCGGTTTTTTCTATTATTCAAATGATAAATATGTATCTTATAAGTAAAATCAGGTGATTGAAAAGGTGAATATGAAAAATAAAAACAATCCATTTACACGGCTAATCCTATTTGTTTTGGTGCTTTGTGTAAACCAGGGAATCGCCCAGGATAATTCCTGGATGATCTATGATGATTCAGAAGTCGCTGAAATTCACATTACGGTTGATCCGGATATTTTGGAATGGATCTATGACGGCGCAAATCTGAATAGCGATTCGCTGCATATCGCTCAGTTTCATTTCAAAAACAGATACATCGATGAGAATGTTGAGAATATCGGTTTCCGTCTGCGGGGTAATACGTCCAGAGCATCGGCCAAGAAATCCTTTAAAATATCCTTCAATACCTTTGTTTCCGGAAGAGAATTTTACGGTCTGGATAAAATGAACCTGAATGGCGAACATAACGATCCGTCGATTATCCGAAGTAAATTATGTTGGGATTTTTTCCATGATATTGGCATGTCAGCCAGCCGGGCAGCCCATGCAGCGGTGTACATTAACGATGAGTATTACGGACTGTATATTTCCGTTGAACATATTGACGATGAATTTGTGGATAAGCGCTATGCCGACCCGTCGGGAAACCTCTGGAAATGTCTCTGGCCGGCCGATCTGAGTTACCGTGGACCGAATCCGGAAGACTATTATCCCTATCAAGATGAGACACGGCCCTATGAACTGAAAACCAACGAAGAGGAGTATGACTATAGCCAATTGGCGCGATTCATTGATATTCTGAATAATACGTCCGACAATGATTTTGCGGATTCAATCGAGCAAATCCTGGTTGTGCCGGAAGTGCTGCAATATTTTGCGATGAATATTTTGACCGGCAGCTGGGACGACTACCGGTTTTTAAAAAATAATTACTATTTATATCATGAACCATCGATCGATAAATTTCATCTGATTCCTTACGATTATGATAACACGTTTGGCATTGACTGGTTTGCTACGGACTGGTTTGTGGTGGATCCCTACAACTACCCGGTTAATGATGATAGTGGGCGCCCATTAATGCGTCTTCTGGATATACCGGAATACCGCAACCTGTTTACCCATTTTATAGAATTCTATTCTCAGAATGTGACAGACCTGGCTCTGATTGAATCGCGAATCGACAGTATCAAGGATATGATTACGCCATGGGCGGAAATGGACCTCTATCGGACCTATGATTATGGCTTTACTATTAACGATTTCCATCAATCATACTCATCGAATCCATACAGTAATCGGCATGTGAAAAACGGTTTGAAAGAATTTATTAACCGACGAAATGCGTCGTTGTCGTATCAATTGCACTATTTGGATTCGAATCCGATTATTTATGATCTGGATTACCGGCCTAAACAACCGGGGCCGGAAGATTCGGTTTATGTTTCGGTTGCGGCATTCAGTCACGCTGACATATCAGGAATAGAAATACAATTTCATCCCGGACATCTGACGGTTATTGAAAGTTATCCCATGGCCTGTAGCCCCGCAGCGGATGCAAAAATAGCAGAACAGGCCGATCGCTGGACCGGTGTCATTCCACCTTTGGGAACCGGGGGTTTCGGGCGGTTTCAGGTGATGGCGATTGATGCTAAAGAGGCGTCATCAATATATCCCCGCAAGGATTATATTTTTATTAATGCCACTGAAATACAGGACGTTTCTCTAAAGATTAATGAATTTCTGGCGAGTAACGAGGCGACAAATTCAGATGATGCCGGAGATTATGATGATTGGGTCGAACTGGTCAATACCGGCGAGCAGACGATTGCCCTGAGCGGTCTGTATCTGACCGATAAACCGGATAATCTGACGAAATGGCAATTTCCCTTTGGTGGCGGAGTGCTTGAGCCCGGTGCTTTCCTGGTGGTATGGTGTGATGAAGATGAGGAACAGATCGGATACCATACCAATTTTAAGCTCAGCGCCGGTGGCGAATTTATTGCCCTTGTCGCCGAAGATGGTGTCACAATTATTGATTCCTTGAGTTTCGGCGAACAGGCAACCGATGTTTCGTTCGGCAGATTTCCCGACGGTGCCGATGTCTGGCAACAATTCAATGTCCCAACTCCCGGATTGTCAAATCAGTCCGGGGCAAACATTGATAAAAACCTGTTTGTCAGTGGTTTTAGCTTGGCCCAGAATTATCCCAATCCCTTTAATGCATCGACCATGATTGAATATAATCTGACGGAAAAGGGCGTTGTCCAAATAAATATCCTGAATATTACCGGCCAGTTAATCAGAACCTTGTATAGCGGTGAACAGCCGGCCGGGGAATACCGCTTACGTTGGGATGCGACAGATCAGGGATCAGGGATTTATTTTTGCGAATTGTGGACCGACGCTCACCGCTATATGATGAAAATGATGCTGCTCAAATAGTAGAATTCGCGAATCCGGAAAATTTACCGGTAGCATTGTGCTCTTAGAACTAAAATCCTGTCGGATTTATAAATTGAGTTCAATTATTGTCAGTATCCCGGCCTCCGGTCTCCAATTTCTTTCCTCTTTAACCGCTGGTCATGAGGATCTTTACTGCGGGTTTAATCAAAGAATTCCCCTAGGCTTGCCTCGGGGGCACCTTATAAAAGGAAGAGTTTGAGAAACCTTGGTGTCTCATTAAAGAATATTACCGATAAGATACCCCGATGCTTGCGTCGGGGAGGTTCATAAAACGGCCCTTATAAAAATCTCACTAACAGTTTATGCAAAATGAAGTAAAGTGTCTGTTGTGATTCTTATGATTATTTTGTTGGCTTTCAGCTATAATCGTGTAGCTGAAACGCTACAAGGCGGAATATTTTGATTATTGGAAAAATATTATGCAATGAAATTGGCGGGTGTTATTATTCCCAGCGCAGGGCTTCGATGGGATCGAGCCTTGCGGCTTTCATGGCGGGGTAGACGCCGAAAATCAACCCGATCATCAGTGAAAAGCCAAGTCCCAGAAAGACAGACCACATGGGAATAGTTGGTGGTAATTTCAACGCTGCTGCAATCAGGACCCCGATGGTGATTCCTAATATAACACCGATCAGGCCTCCGAAAAGACAGATTCCAATGGCTTCGGTGAGGAACTGGTTCAGGATATGCCGTTTTTTTGCCCCAACAGCCTTGCGGATTCCGATTTCCCTGGTTCGTTCCGTGACTGAAACGAGCATGATATTCATAATACCGATCCCACCGACCAACAGGGATATTCCACAGATGACAACGGCTGCAATAAAGACGAAACCGGTCAGATTTTTCAGGGTGTCCATGATTGAATCCTGGGTAATCAATTCAAAATCATTGGGTGTGCCGGAAGGTACTTTCCGGGCTATTCGCAAAATGCCGGTGACTTCATCCATCCCCTGGGACATCTGGTTCGGCAGGGTTTTGACGGCAATATTGATTGAACGCATTTCACCATAGCTTTTTGTAAATGTTTCAAAGGGGATCACGACCATGTTGTCACGGCTGTTACCGAGAAGTTCACCCTGGGCTTCGATCAGACCGATGACCTTGAAACGGATACCGTCAATCTTGATATATTCGCCAACCGGGTAAGTAAAAGGGAAGAGCTTTTCCGTGATATCGTCGCCAAGCAGTGCCACATATTCTTTACGATAAATTTCCTCTTTTGTGAAGAACCGGCCTTCCGAAATATAGCGTCCGTTCACATCGGCCCAATATTCATCGCCGCCATAAAGCAGGGTGTTGGGATTTGTTGCATTATCCTGGTATTTGATCTGTTTGCCCCAGATGGCTATTTCAGCGGAAACGGCTTTTATCTTTATAGCACGGTCACGGATCGCTTCAACATGGTTGAATTTCAGGTCTTTGCGCATGCGGATTTCTTTGGATAAATGGCCCATCTGAACGGCCGGGTATTTCTGGACCCAGAAGATATCGCCGCCCACCCCGGACAGAGCGTTGATCATGTGCTGTTCCAGGGCATTAATGATGGACATCATACCGATCACCGACATCACGCCGATGACGATTCCCAGGGTCGTCAGAAAGGTCCGCATTTTATTAGACTTGACCGTCTGCCAGGCCAGTTTAAGCCCCTCATTGTAATTCATTACTCATACCTCAGGCATTCGATGGGATCGAGCTTGGCGGCCCGCCGCGCCGGGTAAATGCCAAAGAAAAGTCCTACAAATGTTGAAAAACCAAGCCCCATGAAGACCGACCAGATAGGAACGCTGGACGGGAAGGGTGTGATCTTGTCGATCACCAGGGAAATCAGAAAACTGAAAAAGATGGCGATGATACCGCCGACACTGCAAATGATAATGGATTCAATGATGAATTGAAATGTAATGACACGCCGTTTGGCGCCCAGGGCTTTGCGTATGCCAATCTCTTTCCGCCGTTCTGCAACGGAAACCAGCATGATGTTCATAATACCAATGCCGCCGACGAGCAGGGATAATGTTCCGATCCCAAATGCTGCCGTATAGAGGCCGCCGGTGAGTTGCTTGTACATATTTGTCAGCATTTCCTGTTGATTGATTGAAAAATTATCCTCTTCCTGGGGCTTCAGTTTTCGGGATACCCGCAACAGGAAACGGATTTCGTCTTTAACTTCATCGATCATCTCCGGCGAAGGGACTTTGACGAGGATACGGATACTGCGGCGCGAACCGAAATTCTTGAATACTGTCCCGATGGGAACGTAAACCTCGGAATCCAGGTTGTGACCCAGAAGACTGCCGCGTTTTTCCATAACGCCAATGACCAGATAAGACACATCGCCGATTTTTATTCGCTCACCGATTGGATGCTGCTCTTTGAATAATTTTTCCTTTATTTCCCAGCCGATGACACAGCTGGGTTTGTTGCGGTCGATTTCGGTCTGGGTAAAATAGCGCCCATCGGCAATTGTATACCCCTCGATCAATTCATGTTCCATGGTAACACCGGCCACACCGATGTCAGAGAGAGAGTTGTTGCGGAATTTAATATCCCGGGATGTGCCGGTAGCAGGGGCAATCGACTCGGCTAATTTGGAATGCTCGATCAGGTATTCCGCATCTTTCATGGTAATATCCGGACGATTGCGATATTTAAAAAAATCGTCCTTGATAATCCAGGGGTATTTGTGAATGAACAGGGTATTGCTTCCCAGCGCCGAAATCTGGCTGGAGAAACCTTTATTTAAACCGGCAATAATCGATGCCACTGATACGACAGTCAAAACGCCGATAATAATACCCAGTGTCGTCAATACGGCCCGCAGTTTATTCTGGGCCAGTGCCCGAAGGGCAATCAGGATATTTTCCCAAAGACTGATCAGTATGGAGATCACGGTTTTTTTACCTGTATATCTTCAGCAACATTACCGTCGAGAATGTGGACAATCCGATTGGCATGCTGTGCGACCTCTTTTTCGTGAGTGACCAGGATAATTGTGTTCCCGGCTTTATGAAGATCATCAAAAACAGACATTATTTCTTTACCCGTTGTGGAATCCAGATTACCGGTGGGTTCATCGGCCAGGATCAGGGACGGATTGTTAACCAGCGCCCGGGCAATGGCGACCCGCTGCTTCTGACCGCCGGAGAGCTCGTTGGGGCGATGATTTTTACGATCGGAAAGGTTTACTTTTTCCAGCGCCTCTTCAGCAATCACCTTTCGTTTATTGGCATGAATGCCGCTGTAGATTAAGGGCAGTTCAACATTGTGTAAAGCGCTGGCCCGGGGCAGGAGATTGAATGTCTGAAACACAAAACCGATTTTCCGGTTCCGAACTTCGGCCAGTTTGTCGTCATCCATAGTAGAGACGAGTTCGTCCTCAAGGAAATAGCTGCCCGATGTGGGTGAGTCCAGGCAGCCGATAATGTTCATGAGTGTGGATTTCCCCGAACCCGAAGGGCCCATAATGGATATGTATTCATTTGGCTGAATGCTAAGGTCCACACCCCGCAGGGCATGGACCTCAATGGTACCGATTTTATAGGTTTTAGTGATTTTTTCCAGTTGAATCAGGGATTGCATCAGCCACCGAAGTAGATATTTAAACGATAAATGACATTTGAGAAATCGATTTCCGGAACGTAATTGACGGATTTTCCGTCCATTTTCCAGCCGTCCTGATTCATTTTATTGTAGAGATACCCGACATTGACACCAACCGCGGCCCAGCGGAATATATTAAACCGGAATCCAATCGTTGGCAGAACCGTCAAATACCCGCAGGACATTTCGTTTTGATGATCGGTAAAACTCACAGTACTTGTATCTATGACGGCGTTGTAATAGCCATCCCAGAGGTTGTTCCAGGCAACCGGGCCACTCCACTGATTAAATTTTAAATGGGCGTTTCCGCCGCCAATCATGGTACCGAAATACAATTCGGTTTTATTGAAGGGGTGATAGACTTTTTCGATCATAAATCCGCCGAAATTGATTGTAAGCGTTACTTCTTTAGCAACGGTTTTACCATTAATAGCGCTTCCACCGGAAGATTTGATTTCACCATGTGCACCAAGCCCGCCAATGCGGATGCCATGACCGATAAAGCCCCATCCGCCGCCACCGGACAGATAAATTTGCTCATCAAAAGGGTTCAATCCGATTTCCTGGAGTTTCGTATTGATGGCATTCACGTTGAGATCCATCATATAGTAATCCCAGCCGCCGGCGCCGCCGCGAAAGTAACCGCGTTTTTTGGAGCTTTTCCACTCATCTTTACGGTTTTCGCGCCAGCCATCCCAGTCATCCCACTCTTCCCATTTATCTTCTTTTTTGGTTTCATCATTTTCGATGCGGGTACTCTTATAGTCATGCTTCCGGGTAATCTCTTTGGATTCTTCATCTGTCGTTACAGAATCTGTAATCGCTTCCAGCTCCTTCTCGGCTTTTTCGAATTTTTCCTGGGCGTTTACCGTTATACTGACGATAAACATTGCTATGAGGATTAATGTTAAGCGTTTCATTTTTTCTTTCCTTTCTTCTCGTTTTCGCCACTGGAAATTTTTAATGCACTGTCGTGTTTCAAATCTTTACTGATGGCTTTATAAGAACCGATAATAATTTCTTCACCAACGTCAAGACCGCTGATTATTTCAAACTTTGTATCGCTGCTGATACCCACCTTGATTTCCCGCTGTTCTGCGGTCGGATACTGTTTGGGTGCAAAAGGGCCCTTTTTAACTTCCTGAGCTTCGTTAATCGGATGGACCACAAAAACAATGTCAACCGGCGATACCTTGGCCGGATTATTCGCCGCTGCCGGCGGTTTTTTCTCCGTGTTGGTGCTGTCGCTTTCAGTATTGTCAACCGGTTCAGGCATTCTAACCGTCAACGATTGAATGGGAACAACTACGGCGCTGTCCCGGACATCAGTGATAACATCGACCGTTGCGGACATACCCGGACGAAACCGCAGATCCTGTCCAAGTACCGATATTTCAATTTCAAAATTGGTTATCTGTTCTTGTGTGCCCAGGCCGGTCGTTGACGCACTGTGAGCGATTTCCGATACAATGCCCTTGTAAGTGGTGTCCGGAAGAGCATCGACCTCAATCAATGCCGTATCGCCTACGGATACGGATACGACGTCGGTTTCATCGACTTCAGCCCGGACCTCCATTTTGGACATATCGGAAACTACCAGTATCACATCTTCCTGGAACACAGAGCCCAGGGCGATTTCACCAACCTCTTTTCTGATGCTGGTGACGATGCCGTTCATGGGAGATAGGATCCGGGTCTTGTCCAGATCGTCTTTGGCCTGTCTTAATGCGGCTTCTGCCTGAGCGACCTGGCTTTCGGCTATCTCAGTCTGGGCAATCCCTGCTTCCAAATCTGCTTCCGAGGTCAGGTTGGATTTATACAGTTGCCTGACCCGTTTAAGTTCGCTGGATACTTTTTTCTGGTTTGCTTTGTTGGATTGTACAACCGACAGTGCCCGTTCATAGGCGGCCTCGTATTGGGCTTTATCCAGTTCAACCAGGAGATCGCCGGCTTTAACCCGATCGCCTAAGGCAACAGTGATATTCGTGATTCGGGCGGCGACATTAGCACTGATTTTAACCTGGGTTTTGGGAATCAGTGAGCCGGAAGCGTTTACGGTTTGGACAATCCGTTCCTTTTTGACTTTTTCAGTCTGGACCTCAATGGGTTTGACCTTACTTTTATTTTTATTGGCTACAACGACAACTCCGACAACGATTACTACTAAAACAAGAATGATGATTTTCCGGATGTTTTTCTTCTTCATTAAATGGTCCAATCTCTTTTACAGTGTGCCCATGACGACAGCGAGTTTAATTTCGGCTATCTTGGCATCATACATAGTGCTGATCAATCGTTGCTGAGCCGTTGTCAGCGTTACCTGGGCATCGAGGACTTCCAGCAATGTTGCGGAAGCCAGGCGGTACATTTCCTGGGCCAGGCGCAGGTCTTCCTGTGCGGATTCAATATTCAATTCATTAATAGTAATCATTTCACGATAGGTGTCGAGTTCGAGAATTAATCCCTGAATTTGATTTTCAATATCTATTCGCTTCTTTTCAATTTCATCTTCATATTTTTTGTAAGTCAGATATTGTCTTTGGATAGATGTTTTACGACCAAAACCGTTAAATAATGTAAAATTGAGGCTGAAATTTAATGTTGATTGCCAGGACTTATTGAAATTCGAATAGAGATCACCAAATTCGGCACCACCGCGGTCGTAGGCAAAAGACGAACTAAGGGTTGGGTACCAGCTACTTTTTGTCATTTGATAACCAATTTTAGCAGACTTTTCTTCCAGCAATAATGCGTTATACTCTTTATTGCTTTTTAGGGCTGTGCTAATAGCATAATCAGTATCAATTTTTTCCGGGGCCTTATATTCAGATTCGAAAATAGTGATGGTACTATTCGGGTTCTGGCCAATGGCAACGTTTAACTGTGCGATAGCCGATTTTAAAACTGATTTTTGTTGGATGACCGCCAGACGATCATTTCCTTCACTGACCTGGGCCTTGAATAAATCTTTTTTAGCGACCTGGCCGATTTTATGCATTTCTGTGGTTTTATTTAACTGTTCACGACTGTTCTCCAGGGATTTTTCGTAGACTTTCAATAATTCCTGAGCTTTGAGTACGTTATAGAAACTTTCCGTTACATTTGTTTTTACAAGTTGTTTTGTATAGTCGTAGTTCAACATTTGTCCATTCAATTGAATCTTGGCAATTTTAATTGCGTTCCACCACCTTCCACCATCAAAAATGTTTTGATTTAATGATATACCGGCTCCATGAGTATTTGATGTTTGACTTGGGATATTTACCAGCCGGCCGTATTCATCATTTGTAGTAGTGGGTGCAAATGTTTTACTGGTCGAGCTTGAGCCGATATACAGGCGTGGAAATATTCCATTTGTAATTTCTGATTGGCCGTAAGATGCAAGAATGCCTAGTTTTGACGAATTAATATCTTTCAATGCTATTGATAGATCCTGGTTTTTTTCCATCGCCAGATCGATACAACCCTGAAGACTCAATTGGTCAGCACCAAAAACAGCGGTTGAAATTATCATGATAAAGATTAGTCCAACTTTTCGCATAACATATTCCCTGTGTTAAATTTTGGCAAGGCCGGCCAGCATCGCAGCGGCAACAGCATACAGAAGCCAAACAATTAAAATTACCCAAAACGGTTTTGACGTTGTTTTTTAACGCTTCAAATGTTGCGGAGGGTTCCCGGAACAGCGAGACTATTTTCGAAGCGATTGATTTTCCCTTAATTTCATTCATTCTTAGCCTGTTTCTTTTTAAACGACTGGCTTTTTAGAGTCACGACAGAGAGATAAGTTGTCAGAAAAACCAGATCATTGTTGAATTTCTGATAGAAGTCGGTCTTTATGTGATTCAAGATATATTTTGGCCGCTTCATAATTGTTTTCTATTTCACCGGAGAGGATTGCTTCTTCAATGGCATTCTTTATATGACCGACCGAGGGTCCCGGTTCCAGGTTGCATAGTTTCATAATTTCATCACCACGAACCGGAGACTGGAACGCCCGTAGACGATCCTTTTCTCCAACTTCCGTGATCTTGTCCACGACGCGATTGAAATTTGCTGTGTATTCGGCCACTTTCCGGGGATTTTTTGAGGTAATATCCGCCCGGCAAAGGACAATCAGATCATCAATATCTTCCCCGGCATCCACACACAAACGCCGAACAGCGCTATCCGTTACACCTTCATCGGCAATCGCAATTGGGCGAAGGTGAAGACGGGTCATTTTTTCAGCATATTCCATGACTTTGTTGGACAATTTTAGGCGGTGGCAAAGCGGTTTGACCATGCGGGCGCCGAGTTCTTCATGACCATGAAATGTCCAACCCTTAGCTTCCACGTAATACTTGGTTTGCGGTTTGGCGATGTCATGGATCAAAGCGGTGAACCGCAGTTCGAATTTATCGGTTTTTTCGGCAATATTATCCAGTACCTGCAGGGAATGATGAAAAACGTCTTTATGGTGGTAACCGTTTTTCTGGTCGACGCCGTCCAGATTGGCAATTTCCGGCAGAATAATATCCAGCAGGCCGCTTTTTTTCATCAGCAGGAACGCCCGTGACGGTTTGCGGGGAACCTTTAGTATTTTCGTTAATTCTTCGGTGATTCGCTCCTGGGAGATGATAGTCATCCGGTCTTTGACTTTACTGATTGCCCGGAAAGTCTCATCTTCAATTTTAAATCCCAATTGTGTGGAAAATCGAATGGCTCTCAACATTCGCAAAGGATCTTCAGAAAACGTGGTGACCGGATCAAGGGGAGTGCGAATGATTCCGGCGTCCAGATCGTGCAAACCCTGGAAATAATCGGATAATTCGTACATTGAATTTTCGTTCAGAGACATTGCCAGTGCATTTATGGTGAAATCCCGGCGGGCAAGGTCTTCATAGAGCGTGCCCTGAGAAACACTTGGTTTGCGGGAATTGTCCGGATATTTTTCGGACCGGGCGGAGGCCACCTCGATGATAATATCGTGATAAGGAACCATTGCTGTACCGAATCGTGGATATTCAAGTATCCGTTTCAGGCGGAAAGAGTGGGCGATGGACCTGGCGAATTCGATCCCGTTTCCGACAACGGTAATGTCAATGTCTTTGGTTTTATGACCCAGGATTCGATCCCGAATCGCACCACCGACCAGGTAAGCGCGCATGTTGTCCCGATCCGCGATTTTAGTGATGCGCAACAGGATTTTTGTTATTGGATCATCCGGAGGAAATAATAGTTCTAAGAAAGCCATTCCAGATCTCATTTTATCGACGGAATTTAGGCATCATGGATATTATATGCAAAGGAGTAGAAAATCGCCTTACTGTTTATATACGTATTCTAACGTGTATTTGAAAGATGTTGCGCCCGGGGTATGTGACTTTAGCAGAAATTAACCCTTGGAAAAAATACATAAATTGTCGAAAATAGTAACGCCGAAATAAAAAATATCCTAACTATCGATGAATTTTCAATTTAAAATAAAAGGTTTACGTATATGGATATTCCGGGACTGACCATTATCGGCGAATCGATAAACGATTCGATACCGTCAACTCATACACTCTTTCAGGAAAACGATATAGATGGTATCGTTGAACTTGCCCGGTTTCAGGCAGAGGGAGATGCGGTTTACATTGATGTGAATATTGGTGTGGGTTCACCCGGATTCATGGCGGAACTTGTCAAAAAAATACAACAGAATATTTCAGTCCCGTTATCCATTGACACACCGGATCCGGAAATTGCTTCCGCGGGACTGGAAGCATACGATATTGAGCGTGCCGGAAATCGCAAACCGATCCTGAATTCAATTTCGGAAGCCCGCCTGGAAATGTTTACTTTTTACCAGAAACAGCCCTTTATTCCCATTCTGCTGATTACGGAAGGAAAGAATGAGTTCGGCGAGGTCACAATGAATAGAGCACCCGAACAGAATTACGCTACTGCAAAATCGCTGGTTAATATTGCCACGCGCACATATTGATGGTTTGACAAACGACCAGCTCATTCTCGATCCCGGTATTATGCCCATTGGCAGTGATATGGAAGGGAATTTCAAAAGGTTGATGGGGATAATTGAAATGATTCATCAGGACCGTGATCTTGCCGGTATCAATATGTCTGTCGGTTTAAGCAATTTTACGGTCATGTTACCCTCTAAAAAAGGAGACGGTTCACCGGTGAAGAGTCCCCTGGAAAGTGCATTTCTGACAATGGTAATGCCCCCGGGCTTGAATTATATTGTCGGCTCTGTAAAACGCAAATATAAACTGCTACCCGATGATCATCCCGCCATGCAGTGTCTGAATGATGTTTTGACGAGGGACGGGCTGAATGCCGTTTTACGAGTAATGAATTATTTTACATAATCTATAAATTTATACCGAAGCGAACGTTTGAACAGAAAAGGACAAGCATGCAATCGGATTTGACAACATTGGACAAACCACCCATTTCGCCACGTGAGCGAAAACTCTCACGCTTTTTACTTTTTTTTGAAGATATTATCAAAGTACCTCTATTTCGCTGTCAGCATTGCGGCGAATGTATCCTTTCATCAACTGGATTTGTCTGTTCACAGCGCTGCCCGAAACGACTTCGCAATGGTCCCTGCGGAGGAACCGGCGCCGATGGAAGCTGCGAAGTTTACCCGGAGCGTAAGTGTGTGTGGTACCGAATATATTTGCGATCAAAATTCTTTTGTCGCCTCAGTCTTTTATACAAGATTAATAAAATCCATAATTGGAATTTAGAGCACACTTCCGCCTGGCTGAATGTATTTAAAAAACGCATTGATGCCCCGATGATATTTGTGCGCAACGATAAAGACATCGTGAAGGATATGATTGTCGATGACACTCAAAGAAAAAATCAACTCTGATCGCTTTATTGTCTGTGGCGAAATCGGACCGCCGCAGAGCTGCGATGGTGATTTAATCCGGAAAAAATCACAATATTTCAAAGGCATTGTGGATGCTGTCAATATCACCGATAATCAGACAGCGATGCCGCGGCTGTCAAGCATCGCTTCAGCAAAAATATTACTGGAAGAAGGGGTTGAGCCCATTATGCAGATGACTTGCCGTGACCGTAACCGGCTGGCGATTCAAAGTGATCTGTTAGGCGCAGCAGCACTAGGTATCCGAAATGTACTCTGCCTGACTGGCGACTATCAAAAATTCGGTGATAATCCCGAAGCCAAGGGCGTATATGATCTGGATTCAATCCAGCTGATCTCTACCGTCGCAAAAATGAATGATGGTTATCTGCTCTCTGGTCAAAAAATGAAGAAAGCACCGGACTTTCTAATTGGCGCCGCGGCGAATCCCTTTGCAATGCCCCTTGAAATGCGCCTGATCCGTCTTTATAAAAAAGTCCAAGCCGGTGCCCATTTTATCCAGACCCAGCCGGTATTCGATATGGAGCTTTTTATGCGCTGGATGGAGAGGGTAGTTGAAATGGGGCTGCATGAAAAAGTCGCAATCCTGGCGGGAGTTATGCCGGTAAAATCAGTAAAAACATTATTGAGCATGCAGACAAATGTACCCGGTGTTAAAATCAACGATGAGTATATTCACAGAATGGAAGCAGCGCCGGATCCTAAAACGGAAGGTGTAAGAATAGCGGTTGAAATTATCCAGACACTGAAAACAATAAAAGGAATTTGGGGTATCCATTTGATGCCGGTTCTATGGGAAAGTATCATTCCTACAGTAGTCAAAGAAGCCGGATTATGTAATCAAAACTGAGGAGCAAGACCATGCAAGATACCATTGAAAAAATTGCCCTCTGCGTTGAAAAGTGTAAAATTTCCCGAAAATATCCCTTTCCACCAGATATGAAAGATCAGGATGGCGCCGATGAAATTGCCGCCGAAGCGTTGCAACAGGGCGTCCCCCCGGACATGTTACTGCAAGATTGCATACTTGGCATGGATCGTATTGGGAAACAATTCAGTGAAAATAAAGTTTTTGTGCCACATCTGCTTATTGCGGCCCAGGCAATGAATGCCGTTATGAAACACCTGCAACCTTTTCTGGAATCCGGTTCAGTCAAACGCAAGGGGAAATTTTTAATTGGTACTGTTGCCGGCGATCTGCACGACATCGGTAAAAATCTCGTATCAATGATAATAAGAGGCGGTGGCTTTGAAGTGATTGATCTGGGTATAGATGTGCCATCACAGAAGTTTGTATCCACAATTGCACAGCATCCCGATTGTTTCGTCGGACTCAGCGCATTGCTGACTACAACCTTGGTGAATATGAAAACAAGTGTTTCTGCAATTAGAGAGATTTATCCGGATATAAAGATTTTAATTGGCGGCGCACCTGTTACAGAAGAGTTCCGAGAAAAAATCGGCGCCGATTTTTTCTCATCCAATCCCCAGGATGCAATAGAGTATTTGAACCAGCAGGTTGCGTGAAATAATTACATCCATTCAGCGGTGTTTTTCTGCGACGGAAAGTGATACTTATAACAACTCTTCCGCGTGATAGGAACTGCGCACCAGCGGTCCTGCCATCACCGAACGAAATCCCATTTTCAAGCCCTTTTGTTCAATCTGTTTGAATTCATCTGGAGTGACGAAGCGATCAACGGGGAGATGGTCCCTGGTTGGTTGTAAATACTGACCGGCGGTGAATATGTCACAATTTACATTTTGCGCATCGCGCATTAATGCGCGAATCTCATCGTTTGTCTCGCCCAACCCGACCATAATGCCGGTTTTGGTCACGGCACCGCGTTCTTTTGCATTTTTCAAGACGGCCAGCGATTGTTTATAGTCCGCTTGCGGCCGGGCAGTGGGATAGAGGCGCTGTATAGTTTCCAGGTTGTGTCCGAGCACTTCGGGCTTTTCCGTTAAAACGGTTTCCAGGGCAGTAACATCACCGTTGAAATCGGGAACCAGGACTTCGATCTTACAGTCCGGGTTTTGCCGACGGATTTCCCGGATAGTTTTCGCCCAGTGATCAGCGCCGCCATCGGGTAAATCATCCCGGGTGACTGAGGTGATAACGACGTATTTGAGCCCCATGAGTTTTACGGCGTTGCCAACTTTTTGTGACTCGGCGGGATCGGGGGGAAGCAGTTGGCCATTTCCAACGGCACAGAAGCGGCAATTTCGGGTACAGGTGTCGCCAAGAATCATCAGTGTAGCAGTCCGGCGTCGCCAGCATTCGCCCTGGTTCGGACAGCGGGCCTCTTCACAGACGGTGTGAAGATCATGTTGATGTACGATCTCGCGTAGTTCCCGGAAGTCGTCATTGACGGTGTATTTTACTTTGAGCCAGGAAGGCTTTCGAACGGTCATTTTTTATCCACAAATTATCTCAAAGAGATGCCCATGGCACACCAATTTCACAAATTTGTATTTCAGTGGGAACAGGCTATTACAATTGGTCATTATATTGATTTCTATTTTATGATAAGTCAAACAATTTTCTGAATTTGATTATGACATCACGCTTGACCTGATCCATTTGAATGCCCGGTGCCAGGTCGGCAATCCGGGTGATTCCCTTACTCACGATTCCGCAGGGGATAATACCATCATAAAGTGACAGATCGGTGCTGATATTCAATGCAAAACCATGCATGGTAACCCATTTGGAAACACGCATTCCAATAGCAGCAATCTTGCGATCACCAACCCAAACGCCGGTGAGTTTTTCAATCCGTTTTGCGGTAATATTATAAACAGCCAGCAGATCAATCAGGACCTGTTCAACCGTATGCACATACCAGACGACACTCTCTTTGTGATCTTTTAAATTGAAAATCGGATAGCCGACCAACTGCCCGGGACCATGATAGGTGATATCGCCGCCGCGATCAACATTGTATATCTCAATACCTTTGGTTTTAAGGTATTCCTTGCTGGCGATCAGATGCCGGGCATTAGCGTTTTTTCCTAATGTATAAACATGTGGGTGTTCGACTAAAATCAGGGTGTCCGGGATTTCTCCGGCAACCCGTTTGACATGAAGGTCTTTCTGAATATCCCAGGCTTTTCCATAAGGGCAGTTTCCAAGGTCAATGACATTTAGCGGTTTCAAAGTTTGATTGCATCTTTCAGGAGTTTGATTTCACGGGCATAATGTGCATCATCACCCGGTGTTTCCAGAATCATCGGTAGTTCCGCAAACCGGTCATCGTTTACCAATCGGTAAAACGCTTCCATTCCAATAAACCCTTCACCCAATTGATGATGCCGGTCAACATGTGCCCCCAGGGCTTTTTTAGAATCGTTCAGGTGAAAAACCTTCAGATAGTCCAAACCAATAACATTGTCGAATTGTTTAAAGGTATCTGTATAGCCGGATTCAGTAATAAGATCGTACCCGGAGCTAAAGGCGTGGCAGGTATCGAAGCAGACGCCCAGTCGATCGGGATAGGAAGATCTTTGGATAATTGTATCAATCTGTTCGAATGTATAGCCAACATTTGTGCCCTGTCCGGCCGTATTTTCAAGCAGCAGTGCGACCGTTGAATCCGTGACAGTTTCGATGCAATAATCCAGGCTTTCGGCAATGGTCTGCATAGCGAAATCATCCCCATTTTCCATGTGAGAGCCGGGATGAAAGACAATGTAGGGAATTTTCAGAAATGTTGAGCGTTGGATTTCTTCGATAAAGGCATTGCGCGACATCGCCAGTTTTTTTGGATCGGGACTGCCGAGGTTTACGAGATAGGAATCATGGGAGACGACGTAGTGATAATCATACCTCTTTATTTCCAATAAATAGATATCACGGCTGTGTTTAGTAATCGGGGCGGCTTTCCATTGCATTTGATTGGCGGTGAAAATCTGAAAGGTGTCACAACCCAGATCGGCTGCCCGTTTTGGCGCATTTTCCACACCACCGCTGATCGATACATGACAACCAATATAGGGCAAGTTGTATTTCCTTAATTATATTCGAGAAAATTGGATCAGATCCAGAAATTCCTTACGGGTACGGTCCAGTTCCCGGAAAATCCCAAGCATCGTACTGGTAGTAACAACAGAATTGGTTTTTTCGACGCCCCGCATGTGCATACAGAGATGACGCGCTTCGATAACCACCGCGACACCTTTTGGTTTCAGAACATTCTGAATGGTATCGGCAATCTGATTGGTCAGGCGTTCCTGGATTTGGAGACGCCTGGCATAGGCATCGACAATGCGTGGGATTTTACTGAGTCCGATCATTTTACCGTCGGGAATATAGGCAACATGAGCTTTTCCAAAAAAGGGTACCAGGTGGTGTTCGCAAAGGCTATAATAGTCGATATCCTTGACCACGATCATTTGGCTGAAGTCATCGTCACAAACCGATTCCTGCATCAACGCGTCAATATCTACTTTATAACCCCGGGTAACATGGTCCCAAAATTCGGCCACCCGTTGAGGTGTTTTTTGTAATGAATTCCGGTTGGGATCTTCACCGATGTTTATCAGCAGTTGACGAATTAGTTCTTCGGTTTTCATAATATTACCTTTCCGGTATTTTTGCCGAGGGGCAGATGTCATTTAAAAAGCATTTGTCGCATTTTGGCCGGCGGGCAACGCAGATTGCTCTTCCATGATCGATCATCAGGTGTCCCAGGATTGTCCAATGTTCTGAGGGGAATAGTTGCATTAAATCCTGTTCGATTTTTACGGGAGCACTGTTTTTTGTTAATCCCAATAGCCTTGAAATCCGTTTTACATGGGTATCGACAACGATCCCCGGAATACCGAATGCATCACCGAGAACGACATTGGCCGTTTTCCGCCCGACTCCTTTTAAACCCACCAGTTTTTCTAAAGTATTCGGAATCGTACCATCATATTTATTGATAATATCCTGCATGGACTCTTTGATAGTTTTGGCTTTATTGTTGTAAAAACCGGTTGAGCGGATGTCGTTTTTCAATTCATCGATATCGGCGACGGCAAAGGATTGAAGAGTTGGATATTTAATAAACAGGCCTGGAGTAACCTGGTTTACCCGTTTGTCGGTACATTGAGCCGAAAGAATTGTTGATACCAGTAGTTCATGGGGTTGTTGAAACACCAGGGAACATTTGGCATTGGGGTAATGGATTTGAAGGCGGTTAAATATTTCGTTGGCAAGTTGTTTCAGTTCTGTATTCACGAGGATAAGATAAGTGATATTAATCGAAAATCCATACGAAAGTGTTCAGACTAAATGCCAATGTTTAAAAAATAGCCCTGATACGTTTGACGCCGTTCCAGCTCCGAATGAATTTTCTGCAGAATTTGGGTTTTCTTCATTGTCCATTGCGGGGTGATCAGTGTTCCGGGTTTGGCATCGCCGACAAGTCTTTGAATAACGATGTTGGGATTTAGCCGCTCCAGAAAATCGCTTATCAGGACGATCCAGTCGGCTTCATTATATAGAGGAAAAGGCGTTTTCTGGTACAGGTCGGCGAGAGTGCTTTTTTTAACGACATGAAGGTGGTGAATTTTCAGCGCGTCCAGTCCGGTTTCGTTTAAAACTGAGGCCGAATCAAGAATTTCGCTCCGGGATTCCGTGGGAAAACCAAAAATAATGTGTCCGCCTACATGAATACCCAGGTTTTTTGTTTTATCAATGGTCTGTCGGCTTGTTTTAAAAGTATGTCCACGCCGGGCCCATTCCAGGGTTTTATCATAAACGGATTCAATACCGTACTCAACGGAGAGATAGGTTTCCCGTTGGAGATCATTCAATAATGCCAATATGTTATCGTCAACACAATCCGGCCGGGTCCCGATCAGAATTCCGACAACATCGGGAACATCAAGCACGGAGCGATACAGGCGTTCAAGTTCTTTAATTGAACCGTAGGTGTTGGTGTAAGCCTGGAAATAGGCGAGAAATTTGTCAGCCTTATGTTGTTTACGGGCTATCTCAATACCTTGAATCAGTTGTGTTTTTACCGGCGTAAGATTATTTGCCCTGTCCCGGGAAAAACTGCGGTTATTACAATACAGGCAACCGCCGGTGCCAAGATGGCCGTCTCTGGTCGGGCAGCTGAAACCGGCGTCCAGTGAAACCCGGTATACCCGTTCTCCGAACTGTTGCCGGAGATATTGACTGAAGCGATAATAACGATCTTCAACGGGAAAGGGAAGAACTGACATAAATGGTTACTGCTGGGAAAACAGATATTTGATGTTATTTGACAATGGTTTCAATCTGGTCTGCGGCGAGAGAGAGTCGAAGCTCTTTCTGTTCGCCGGAAGCCATATTTTTCAGAACAATTTTATCGTTCTGAATTTCATCTGTTCCAATGATAATGACCCATTTGGCCAGCTTTTTTCCAGCGTCACGCATCTGCGCTTTCAGGGAGCGTCGCATAAAATCCGTTTCCACCTGATATCCCCGGGAGCGTAAAAGCGATACCAGATTGAAGGCCACCTGGCGGGCATTGTCTCCGAGGACGGCGGTATAAATCAGGTTAGTTTCCTTTTG
>JAHJGX010000041.1 GCA_018824205.1 bacterium | reverse complement strand
GAATTGATTTGTATAAAATTTCGGTTTTTCTCAGACCTGTTGTAGAGCGTATGAGCAGTGAATTGAACCGCTCGCTTAACTATTTCAAGAAACAGAAACCTGAGCTGGAGTGGGATGAATTTCTTTTTGACGGAGTTGGTGCAACATTTCCTAATCTTGTAAAAATACTTCATGAGAATCTTAATGTGAATGTTGGATTACTAAATCCAATGCGCATAGAAAAATATTCTTTTAAAAACGGAGAAGTAATTTCCGATCAGGAGTTACCTAAATACTCTATTAATTTTGCATTAGCCTTAAATAGTTCCGAAAAAATAAATGTAATACCTGATAAACTTCGTAACAATTATCGTTATTTCTTTCCATATAAACTGGCAATGATTTTCATGGTTTTTCTGATTCCCTTTTTTATTGCGACAGCAGTTATATCAAACCAAACGACGCAACAGCTTCGGGAAGAGGCTAATAAAAAAAACAAGCAATGGGAGAATATTTCTAAAGATGTAAAAGAATATTATACCATGATAGATGACCTGTACATTTTGGATAGCTACAAGAAATTCTTATCAAATGATCGCACATTTTCAATTAACCAGATAAAGATATTGAAATTTTTATCATACATAATTCCAGATGAAATCAAACTTACAGGACTTGAGTTTAACGAAGAGGTCATTTCAGAAGCTGAAGGAAGCGAGAAGGAGAGACAGATGGATGTAAACCTGTTAGAAGTCAGGGGATTTATTCAGGCACATGCCTCTGTTTCTTATATCTATTTTACCAATTTTCTTATGAGTCTTGAGAATATTCCGCTCTTTACAAAGGTTGAATCGAAGCTGGATGAGCACAGCAATCCCGATGGAGGAAGACTTATATTTATGCTGAAGATTAGGTTTTAACTTATGCAGAGTAAGACAATGTTTTATATTCTTTTAGTAGTTTTGATTCTGTCAACGGGTATTTGGATATGGGTTGATTTGGTAGTTATCGGTAAAAAAAACAGAGAATGTAAAAAACAGGTTGAAATGTTTAACCAGAGATTTGCAGACCTTGAAAAAGTTACTGAAACCTACCCGGAATTAAAGAAAAGGTATAACACAAAACTAATTGAGTTTGATTCTTTAAAATACAAGATTCCTGATAATGCTGCCTATGTGAGTGTCCTGGAAAGCATTAGAGATCTGGCAAAAAGACAAAATGTACAAATCATTTCTATTTCACCGAACTTAAGTGATACATATCCAGCCATTAAGAGCTACTTGAAATTTACTGGTAAGCATATAGAACGCTATACGGTGCAATTACAAATCTATGGCGATTATCTTTCGATAGGAGCCTTTTTGGAAGAACTTATATCAATGCCAATGATAGTTAATGTCGGAAAAATCAGTTTAGAGACAGAATTAGAAGAGAGTTACGGGCTGTCTTGCGAATTACTCTTATATACATATATATATTTTAATGAAGTAAGAGCCAGAGCATGAAGCAGATAAACAAGAGGCAGTATATTCTCCTTGCGATTTTCCTGATATTAGTGATTTATCTCCTGTTTGATAGAGGTGTGTTTTCGGGAGATAAATCTGGCAGTGAAAAACAGGTGAGTGTTTATGATCCATCAGTGGAAATGAGTGGGTTGCATGACTTTAAAAAATATACAAACGTGGCTGTCATTGCGGAGCTGGAGTGGAACGGTAAATGGAAAATAGATCCGTTCTTTTATGCGCCACCTGAGTCATCAAAGACTAAAGGGGGATTGATTGACCATCTATTTGGGGCAGTGGATGAATTAAAGTCTGCTAGATTAAAACTAACCGGTATATCATGGCATGGTAATTCCGGTTATGCACTCATCAACGGTAGTATTGTGAGAGAAGATGATAAAATCGGTGGGTATAAGGTTAAAAAAATTGCTCATAACTATGTTATTCTTATACAAGGTGAAAATATAAAAAGGTTGGAAATAAGTGAATAATAACAACTGAAGTTTCGCAAATGCTAAATATATGATATTATGATAAATGCAATTGGAACATGGAAAATCCCTATTAACTCCGAAGGAGTGTGCCGAAGGCATCCTCCGAGGAGTCTCCTATGTGACCCCCGTGACTTACGGGAAAATGATTATAGAAAAGGGAAAAATAAACATTTTAACCCTATAGTGGTGATATATTGTTGGTGTATTAGCATACTAATAAATTCACTCCAGACTGCGCTCTCTCTCTCTCTCTCTCTCTCTCTCTCCTGCAATTTTCATACTACTAATATATATAACTCACTCAACAGAGGCTCCTTACGAAGCTATTGGAGTTGGGTTTTGAGGACATCAATAATCTATAAATATGTCGCCTCTACGGGGCTATTACTTGCTAATTATGTATGGGAGGATTATGCGAAACTTAAGTAACAATATAGTGTATTTTATTATTTTATCAACCTCCCTGGTTCTCACTGCAACTCAAATTCGTTCCCAGGAGGTAGAATTAATTACTACCTTTGAAGGCGAAGAAGAGATGGGTGTGTCAATTAAATTAAGTGAACTATCAGAATTTGATGAAAAAATTACCCAATCTCCTCCCAGTTTGAAATTAATATTTCAGAATACAAAGTTCACCCAGAAATTGTACTCTAAACAAATCAGCATCCCACCTTTATGTCGCGTTAATGCAGTTGAAAAACGAGATGGTAAACCATCAACAGAGGTCATTTTATACTTCACAAGTTTGCCCAAGTACTATATTGAAACTGAGGGCGGAAATATAGTTCGGGTAGCCTGGATTCCAAAGAAAGAAGAAATACGGCGGAGGGTAAAGAGTAGACGAATATCTATGTTGGAAGCCACAGTTTCACTCCATTTCAAAGAAGCAGAGTTAATTAATATTCTACGACTGCTTGCTGTGCAAAACAACCTGAATATCATTGCTGGAGAGGAGGTAGAGGGTAAAGTAACTGTTTCTCTTTCGGATGTTAACCTTGGTACAGCTTTAGACGCAATATTAAAAGTAAACGGTTATGACTGGTTTATCCAGGATAATATTGTTGTTGTTAAACCTGAAGATAAAAAAATGACCGGGGAATTAATTACCCGGATTTACAAGTTGGAGTATGTTGATGCATCGGCGGTTAGCACTGCGATAAGTAATGTATTAACCCCTAAGGGTAAGGTTCAGATATTTTCACCTGTAATGAAAATGGGAATGGGGGGAGTTGGAGCAGGTGTTGTACAAGCAGGAGCGGGTCTTCTTGGGACCTCGGGAGGTGGTACTATGGGAGCTGCTCCATCAGGTGCTGGATTGCCAGGGACGATGGGGGGTGCAGCCGGCGCAGCTGGTAGTGGTGGTATGCCGTCGCCAGATCATTTATTAGTTACAGATGCTCATTACAATTTTGACCGAATCGAGAAGGTCATTTACGATCTTGATAAACAGATACCGCAGATTAATATTGCAGTGAAGTTTATTGAAACAAAGCTCAATATGGATGAGCGTCTTGGAATTAATTGGGATTTACGTGCCTCACTAACAGGACCTAAAGTTCTAGAGGGTGTATCAGAATTGCCAATTGGAGGTGGACTGAAACTTGGGGAGAATGTACTTAGAATCGCAACCCTGTCTGTGCCTGTTTTCAGCAGTATAATAGAAATACTTTCTACTGATAGTGATACACGTTTGATTCAGGAGCCGCAAGTTACAACTTTCGATAATACAATGGCTTCAGTAAGAGTGGGAACCACTTACCCAGTTTTAGTTCCTCAACCTGAAGGAGACCTAATAGGTACTCGACCTTATGAATTCCAGGATGAGGAGATAAATATTTCTTTGAGTGTACAGCCAAGGATAAACGAGGATAAGTATATTTCTATGACCATAAATGCAATGGTTCAGGCACTGGTTGGTTTTACAGGACCAAATGCAGATAGACCGGTTATTTCAGATCGTTCTACCTCTACTCAAGTAATGGTAGCTGATGGTGAGACACTCCTTATTGGAGGGCTTCTTTTTGATCAAGTAAGTGAGACGGAGACATCACTGCCATTACTTGGAAGTATCCCTCTTTTAGGGAAATTGTTTACGCATAAGAGTACCACTATGGAACAACGCGAATTGTTAATCTTTATTACTCCTAATATTGTGAAAATGTTTTAGGAAAGAATAGATAATGGAAATTTTACTTTCCACTGCACGTGTTCGTGATCTGATTTATAAAGGCAATATTGAATTGTTACGTAATACAATCGAGTCTTCGTCCGTAGAAGGGATGCGGTTATTTGATCAGTCTTTATATCAGCTCTTTATGGACAAGAAAATATCTGAAGAAACAGCGATTTTTTATGCGGATCGCCCCACTGATCTTAAACTGCGGGTGCAGTCGCAAACACAACAAATGTTTACCAAAAAAATCGAAATATTAGATGAAAGTGAATAGAAAAAATAATGTCGCCGAAGAAAATACTTATAGTAGATGACGAAGAATTTTTCATTGAACCGATTAAAATCCTTTTAGAAAGAAATGGATATGAGGTTATTAAAGCCAATGATGGAATGTCAGGACTTAAAGCTGCGCGAACGCAGAGTCCTGATCTAATTCTGCTGGATTTAATGTTGCCAGGAATCAATGGGTATCAAGTATGCAGGTTGTTGAAATACGATGAAAAGCACAAGCATATACTTACGATAATTGTTTCTGCAAAAGATACTGAAAAGGATAAACAACTTGGAAAGGCGTGTGGAGCGGATCTGTATCTGACAAAGCCTCTTAATTATATGGATTTAGTTAAACAGATTGGAGAAATACTACAATAGAATGAATTTAGAGATGGTTACAGTGTTTATAGTTGTCTTTGGTTTGATGATCGGTAGTTTTTTAAATGTGTGCATCTACCGAATTCCTAAAAAGGAGTCAATTGTTATTCCTCGATCTCATTGTCCACATTGTAACCATCAATTGAGAGTATGGGAGAATATTCCAGTAATTAGTTTTTTAATGCTGAAAGGACTGTGTTCTTCATGTAAAAATAAAATTTCTTTTCGTTATCCGATCATTGAGCTATTAACAGCGATTCTTTTACTGATGGCCTATTTTCGGTTTGGTTTATCCGTAGATTTTTTCATATATAGTTTCTTTTTATGCTTGTTGGTTATTATCACTTTTATTGATATTGATACAATGGAAATTCTGAACGGTCTATTGATACTTGGTTTAATTGTTGGAGTTTACCCAGTTTTGGAAGGTGGGATAAACAGTATCTATCAATCCTTGATTGGTGCTTTAAGTTTAGGTTTGGGTTTCTTTCTGATTAGAGTGATTGGTCAACTCCTCCTCAAAAAAGAAAGTATGGGTTTTGGAGATGTCAAATATGCGGCATTAATTGGGCTGCTATTAGGATGGAAGATAGGACTTGTTGCATCAGCAATCGCTTTTTTATCAGCTGCTATTTTGTTTTTGATGCTATTACCTTTTAGGAAAATAGCAATTGGACAGCGCATTCCGTTTGGGCCCTTTTTGAGCTTTGGAGCTTTACTGGGATTGATTTGGGGACCTCATATCCTCGAATGGTATTTAAACTTAGTATTTTAGGAGAAACTAACATTGGTCGAAGAGAAAAAACAACTGGGTCAAATTCTCATAGATGCAGGAAAAATTACCGAGGAGCAACTTGAGGAAGCTCTCCAATATAAGCGCAACCATAATATGTACTTAGGAAAAGCAATTATTGCCATGGGTCTGTTATCCGAAAAGGAGATAGTGCAAACACTAAGTGATCAATTAGGGTTGCCATATCTTGACCTGTTAGACTACGAGGTTCAGCCTAAAGTAATGGAGCTGATAGACGAGAAATTTGCTCGCGAGAACCTGGTAATGCCGCTCTTCTTTATTGATAATTCATTAACAATCGCAATTTCTGATCCTTTAAATATTGAAGCGATCGATGACTTGGGACGACAACAAGGGATGAAACTTGATCTGATACTTGCCACAGAGAGTGATATAGAACAATGTATTGAATTGTACTATCGGTCTTCAAGGTATCTAACAGAGAGAGAGGGTGCAACCGGACAACAGGTTGTATCCAGAGAAATAGATGAGGAGACTCAGGCTATTGAAGCAGTAAATATGTTTCTAAATGAGTCTATCAAAATTGGTGCCAGTGATATCCATATTGAACCTAGAGAAAGCGATGTTCGGATTCGATACCGTGTCGATGGTGTTTTACAACAGTATTACACGGTTTTTAGATCGTCTATGTCTGCATTAGTTTCGCGTATTAAAATTTTATCGGATATGGATATCGCCGAGTCAAGAAGACCGCAGGATGGACGGTTTAGCTATCGCAATGAGGATACGGAGATAGACTTACGTGTGTCTTCATTTCCTACCTCGAATGGAGAAAAAGTTGTCCTTCGTCTATTAGATGAATCACGGGGAAAAATTGAATTGCATAAGTTAGGATTCACGGATGATATCCTTGAACAATGGCGAAAAGTTATCCATACCCCGAATGGAATCGTACTGGTTTCGGGTCCTACAGGCAGTGGGAAGACAACGACATTATATTCAACCTTGAATATAATTAACTCTGTTGAAGTTAATATTATGACTATTGAAGACCCTATCGAGTATCGTCTTGAAAATATTAACCAGAGTCAGGTCAATGTAAAAGCCGGATGGACGTTTTCTGAGGCGCTGCGCTCCATGTTACGGCAGGACCCAGATATTATTCTGGTTGGAGAGATGCGAGATGTTCCTACTATTGAGCTGGCAATTCGAGCTGCTTTAACAGGGCATCTTGTATTTAGTACAATCCATACGAATGATGCTGCCTCCAGTTTTACCAGATTATTGGATATGGGGATTGATCCTTATCTAGTTACTTCGACAGTAAGGGCAGTGCTGGCACAACGATTAATACGCTTGCTTTGTCCACGCTGTAAAAAGCCAGGAAAACCAACAGAAAAAATTCTCCAGTCTCTGGGTATTCAAGCTGAATTCGAAGGAACTTTATATGAACCGGCCGGGTGTGTTTACTGCAGGAATTCCGGCTACTTTGGTCGTTCAGGAATTTTTGAAGTGCTATTACCGAATGCTGAGATTACCGAATGTGTGATTAATCGCGCCAGTGTGCGGGATGTTGAAAAATTAGCTGTGAAGAATGGTATGAAAACATTGAAAGAAACCGGGATCGAGTATGTGATAAGTGGTAAGACTTCTGTGGCTGAAATAATGCGAGTGATTAAAAGTTGAGAGTTAAATGAAGTTCTTAATCGGTTACTCTCCTGATAGCACTGGCAGAAACAAACCTTTTATCAACGGTTTAAAACAAATACTTAATAAGAGTGGCGGAGAGGTAACACTTTCAAAGAGCTGGATGTCCGCCCTTGGATATGCGTCTGTTGAAAATTATTCGGCAATTTGGATAGACTGGGATATTCTCAAGAAATATTACTCACAGTTTCATCAAAAGTTATATCGGCTGAATAAGCATCTGCCTATTATTATTTTTATTGGAAATGGTCAAATTGATGGTCAGATGTGCGCTACAAATGATTTACTATTTTCTGTAGTTCCCTTTAATCAGTTGGAAGAAAAGGCTGAGGAACTGGTAGATCGATTAAGGTTATATAGCGAGTTATTGTCGGAAGCTCCGGATGATGTTAAACGGTTCATTAGACCTGGTGGTTTTGGCCCTTTTATCGGGAATTCGCCTCAGATGTTTGAAGTATATCACAGGATCATAAAGGTTTCTCGTACAGATTTTACAGTCTTAATTACCGGCGATAGCGGGACAGGGAAAGAGCTTGTAGCAAAGACAATCCACGAACTAAGTAGTGAAAGAAATGGAAACCGTTTTGTTTCCCTGAATTGTGCAGCTATTCCTGATAATTTACTGGAAAGCGAATTGTTTGGATATGAAAAGGGTGCATTTACCGGTGCGAATCAATCAAAACCGGGGAAGTTTGAGTTAGCTCATCATGGAACAATGTTTCTGGATGAAATAGGCGATATGCCTCTTAATTTGCAAGCCAAGCTTTTGAGGGTCTTGGAAAATCGTACTATTGAACGTCTTGGAGGAACCGATCCAAAGGAGGTGGATGTTCGTTTACTGGCAGCCACGAATCAGGATATTAACTCATTGGTTGAAGAGGGTAATTTCAGATCAGAACTGCATTATAGACTCAACGTTATCCCAATTAGCTTACCTTCACTTGTTAATAGAAAAGATGATATTTTATTGCTTGCACTTCATATTATAGGAAAATTGACGAAGAAAAACTCTCGACTGGTACAATCTGTGGATTGGAAGCTGATTAAGGGTCTTCAAAACCTGGAGATGTTGGGCAATGTTCGTGAGTTAGAAAATATCCTAATACGCGTGATATTCAATTCAAAACAGCCAAATCTTATGAAAAGGACTCTTCTTGATGTTTTAGAAGAATTCGAGAAAAACCAGCATTCTGATAAACAACCAATATTTGATCAGAATATCCCCCCTTTATGGTATGTAGAAAAGAATGCTATTCAGGATGCCATGGGGATTCTTAATGGAAACATAAGTAAAGTCTCATCACATTTGAAAATATCAAGAGCGGCTTTATATAGAAAAATAAAAAAGTATAGTCTGAAAGAAAGTGGTGATCGGTAATCGGTGATCAGTGCAAGATGATTCTAAATATTTACGGAAGAGATAAGGGAAATAAATCATGCCGGAGTTTGATTGTCGTTTAATCACCGATGATGGTGCGGTCTTGGAAAAAGTTATCAGCGCCGATTCCAAGTACGAAATCTATGAGTCTGCTGATGCCCGGAATGAGATGGTTTTATCCATAAAAAAGCATAAAGAGCCTTTTGCCTTGCAAGATTTCCTGGACAAATTCCAGAGAGTAAAACCGCGGGAAATTGAACATTTTACGACACAATTGACAATTATGCTCCGAGCTGGCATTCCTTTACTTACTTGTTTAGAAGTAACGAAAGAACAAACAGAAACTAAAAAGATGGAAAAAATCATCCACTCCTTAGCTGACCAACTGAACAGTGGAACATCCTTATCTCAGGCAATGAGAAAGTATCCACAAGTTTTTTCCCCGATGTATGCTAATATGATTGGAGCAGGTGAAAAGTCCGGAGCGTTAGATTCGATTCTTATCCGACTATCCAAATTCATTGGTCATGAAATTAAGATATTAGATAATGTGAAATCAGCTATGCGCTATCCTATTATTGTCCTGTGTGCATTAATTGCCGCTTTCATTGTTGTTATAGTTTTTGTTATTCCCAGGTTTGCAGGGTTGTTTAAATCTCAAGGTCTTGAGCTGCCGCTGCCAACCAGAATTATGATTGGGCTGAGTGATATTATTGGTAACTACTGGTTGCTCATTTTAGCCGTTTTGGTTTTGGTAGTAGGTTCAATATTGTTTTTTATTCGTACTCCTAAAGGACAGTGGACGGCAGATTTTATAAAGCTGAATGTGCCGGTTTTTAAGGTGATATTTTTAAAGAGCGCAATTGCCCGTTTTGCCCACATGCTTGAGACGCTCAGTAGAGGTGGTATCCAGATAGTCTCGGCTCTGGAAACGGTAGAAAAAACGGTTGGAAATCTGTGTGTTGGGAGGAGTATAGCTAAGGCAAGAGAGGACGTTTCTACAGGTGTATCTCTGGCTAGTGCTCTCTCAAAGAGCAAATACTTTCCCGTAATGACTCTTAAAATGATTAGCGTTGGCGAACAGTCTGGTGCCCTGGATGATATGCTGAATATTGTTGCCTCGCAATATGATGAGGATGTCGACCGGCTCGTAAAAAATCTATCTGCAATGATTGAACCGATGGTAACGGTTATTATGGGAGTTTTCGTACTATTAATAGCCTTAGGGATTTTCTTGCCTATGTGGAAAATGTATGAAGCATTTTAGTAAAGTAAAATGTGAAAAGCTCCGAATTCTCCTCCGCAGGAGATCCTGTAACAATATCTCATTAATTGACACACGTTGTATCATTGTGAAACACAAATGGAAATAGGCAAAAATTATAACCTCTATAAATACATGATATTATAACATTGGTACGGTTATTGACTTTAATAAATAAGATAGTAAATAGTAAAAGGTAGTGGAAAGGAGATTATAATGAAAAATAATGAAGGCTTCACACTCATTGAACTCATTATAGTAATTGTTATTATGGGCATTTTGGCAGCAGTAATTATACCAAGGTTCTTCAACCTGGAGGTCAAAGCGCACCAGAAAGTAGAAGAAGCAGTCATTGGTGGTATCAGAGCCGGCTTGTTGACCTATTCAGCGAATCAACTGGTGACTCTGGGAGTTAAGAAATTTCCAGCTAGTGGCAGTTTATTACTTACTAATATTCTGGATGAAGTACCAGATGGTTGGAGAGTAGGCAACGCCGCTTCCGTGGATAGTATCAAATATACAGCAAGAGGTGACAGTTTAGTATACTGGATATACTCGTGTGCCTCTCCCAATACCTCATACACTTTAGGCAGTAAGGTAGCGACTGCTAAATAAGACGTGATGAGTGCTCCGATAGGAGTTCCTTTAGGAAAACGTGATGTGCATAGGGAACCATGCAACCATGCAATCAGACATGAGACGTAAGACGTGCCCTCCCGATAAATCGGGATCAGGGCCCCTGCATGAAAACGTGAATTGTCAATTAAGAATGGCTAATTGTGAAACAAATCAAACCCCGCATTCTGGGGGGGGAAATCGAAAATCTAAAACTGAGAACTCTTTTACTTTAGTAGAGTTGGTTCTGGTTATTGTAATTATTGGTATTGTTACTGCGATTGCAGTACCTAAGATGGGGACAGTTACGGATAATATTAAACTGAATAATGCTGTTTCAAAGCTGATTGATGATATCTGCTATGCCCGGCATTTTGCCGTGGATCATCATGATACAACCTGGATAGTTGTTGATGTTTCAAATAACAGGTATGGTATTTATAAAGGGAATTCGCCCCCTGATCGTGAACTCATCGTGGATCCACATACAGGTATACAAACTATGACCGATTTTGATGATGTAAATTACAAAGGAGTAGCAATATCGTCGGCGGATTTTGGGGGTTCCAACGAATTTTATTTTGACTATTGGGGAATACCGTCTAACTCCGGTACCGTTGTAATTAATGACATAAAAACTATTTCTGTTGTGGAGGGTACAGGATTTGTTTCGATTAGCAATTAACCTTGCTATGTCTCCCGATTTTCGGTACGATGATGGGAGATGGGAAAAAATGAAAAAGTGAAAAAGTGAAGCGTAAATCAAAAATCACAGAAGCAGAGCAAGCTCGCTATCCCCGAAACGGGACAAGTGCGGCAGGCAAAAATCGAAAATCGAAAATCGAAAATCAAAAATTAGTAAACGGTTTCAGTCTCGTTGAAATAATAGTTGGTGTGGTGGTCGTTGGTATTGCCTTCGCCACACTGGCAGTGACACTTGCTATTAACGCGGCGGATAAATATTGTGTGATATAAGGTTATAAATGTTATCTTATAAGCATGAAAGAAACAGATTTAACCCAAGTTGCAAATCACGAGATTGTATTATACTGTAAATCATATAGTTATAATTTTGTGTTTTTACAATTGG
>JAHJGX010000040.1 GCA_018824205.1 bacterium | reverse complement strand
CTTTTCGCAAACCGGACAAGGCGCATCCGTATGAACCGGCCATTCAACATAAATATCAATCCGAACTTGCTTCATATCCAGATCAATATCCATAATCTCCCAGGGCGGCTGTATTCCAAGTATCTGAGTGTATAATGCTTTGTCTTCCATACTCTAAATTATTCATTTTTTCAACTTTTCCACACATTTCTCGGAAGAACCATTTTTTGAGAATATGTGAAGGTTAAACATATGTAATGTTTAAATAATCATCTATAACACTATGAGGTATTTATGAAAAGAAGTGAATTCTGTAATCGTATTGATGACGAAGTCAAACCATTTATTACATCTGTACGCCAACCAAGAGCAAGTTTTCTAGTATGGTTTTTGGTAAATTACTTTAAACTTGAAGAAGATAATGCTGTTGATTTAATATGTGATAGTCCCAACGATAAGGGAATTGATGGAATATATGTTGATGAAATTAACGAAGAAGTATATATTTTTCAGTCAAAATATTCTCCCAAACCAGGTTCTGACCAAGGTGATAATGACTTAAGGAATTTTATTGGATCAAAAAGTTGGTTCTTAACAAAAGAAAATATATTGTCACTTGATGATAGTCTTGCCAGTACAGATTTAAAATCATTAGTAAAAAAATTAGATGTCTATGATAGAATTGACAGAAAGTATGAATTATATACTGTATTTGTGACAAATAAAATATTTAACAAGGATGCTATTGAATTTATTGGAGTAGCAGGAAATAACTTTGAAAGTTGGGATTTAAACAGATTATTTGAAGAATATATATATACAGGAAAAGACTTACCTGTTATAGATAATTATAAATTTATATATGACCAAAATAATTCTATCAAAGGAATGATTGATGGCAAAAATAGATATTTTATGTTTCCCATAAAAGTAAATGATTTAGTTAAATTAAAAGGCATCCAAGATAAAACATTATTTACCAAAAATGTAAGGTATAGCCTCGGACGAACTAGAGTTAATCGAGATATACGGAAAACGATACAAAATTCAAGCGAACATAAAAATGTATTTCTATATCATAACGGAATAACTTTGATTTGTGAAAAAATTGAATTGAAAAATGGGTATTTAGAAATATTTAATTATTCTATTGTTAATGGCTGTCAATCAACAGTGACATTTTATGAAAACCAAAAATATCTTAGTGGTAATTTAGAAATTATGATACGAATTATTGAAACAGGCAACGAGGAAAGCTTAGCAAATAAAATAACTTATTACACAAATAACCAGAATTCTATATCCTTAAAAGACTTAAAGTCAAATGACAAAATTCAACAAGATCTACAAGAGCAATTCTTTGGACTTTTCAATAATAATATATTATATAGAATAAAAAGGGGAGAAAATGAAAAAAATTATGGAATTATTATCCCTAATGATTTTGCAGCACAGTTAATTACCGCTTTTTACCTTAAAGAACCGCATATTACTCATCAAAAAACAAAGATTTTCTCTGAGAATTATTATAATATATTTAATCGTAGTATTAACGCTGCATATATATTTTTACTCTATTGTATGTATTTGGGTATCGAAATAAATATTAGGAAAATTGATCATGATGGAATAAGAACATATAAAACGACTCGTTTCTTTTTTATGTATGTATTTAGATTAATTCTTGATCAAGATACTCTTGGCAATTTATTGGTAAATTCACCAAAGGATTTTTTCGAACAATATCCGGATAAATTGATAGATAAATTCGGGAAATTATTTAGTATTATTGTCCACGATTTTAATTACTTAATTAAAGACATTATTCAAGGTGCACCATATTATGATTATAAGAATGAATTGAGAAATTACAAGAAAGTAAATGAATTGGCAGAAAAAGTATTAGTTGACTATAAAAAGTCAATTAATCGTCATCCCGAAGATTCATTTGAGAGCATCATAAAAGAAAAAACATAACCATTGTGTACTAACGTCGGGATTTTTTTGATTGATGATTTTTTGGAGTTACGATGGATTTTTGAATTTGGGAATGAACGGTAATTTGATTAGTTTTGTACAAATGAAGTTTATAATGTGAATAGTATAAAATTAGAAAAGAGGTAAGCATGAAAAAAGGCTGGATAGTATTGATCGTTGTTTTAGTGGTTTTAGTGATGATCTACGGTTTTTTCAAGAATAATTATAACGCCCTGGTATTTCTGGAAGAAAAAGTCAACGAGTCCTGGGCCCAGGTCGGTAACCAGTACCAGCGGCGGGCTGATTTGATTCCAAACCTGGTGGAAACCGTCAAGGGCTATGCTGCCCATGAAAAGGAAACCTTTGCGGCGGTGACGGAAGCCCGGGCAAAAGTCGGCCAGTTGACTGTAACTCCGGAAGTTCTCAATAACCCGGAAGCCTTCTCGCGTTTTCAACAGGTTCAGGGCGAGATCAGTTCGGTGCTGACCCGGCTGATGGCGGTTTCGGAGAATTACCCCCAGTTGAAAGCCAATGAAAATTTCCTGGCATTGCAGTCCCAGCTGGAAGGTACGGAAAACCGGATAGCCGTTGAGCGGAAGCGTTTTAATCAGGCGGTTCAGGGCTACAATACCACGATTCGCCGTTTTCCGATGAATATGCTGGCCGGTATGTTCGGCTTTGAGAAGAAACTCTATTTTGAGGCCCAGCCCGGCGCCGAAACTGCTCCGGCAGTAGAATTTTAATCCGGTTATCCCATGAAAAAAGCATTTAAACAAATTCTTCTCCTTTTTCTGCTGATCAGCCTGAGCGTGAGCCTGTTTGCGCTTGATGTACCGCCACTGCGGTCGCGGGTAACTGATATGGCCGGTGTACTAAGTCCCAGTGAGCGTCAGCATATTGAAGAACGCCTTTATCTTTTCGAAACCCAGACTTCCAATCAGCTGGCTGTCCTGATTATTCCGACGCTGGAAGACGAAGTTCTGGAGGACTATTCCATCCGGGTTGTCGATAAATGGAAGTTGGGTGATCAGACGAAGGAAAACGGGGTGTTGCTGCTGATTGTTTCAAACGACCGGAAAATGCGGATTGAGGTGGGCTACGGACTGGAAGGCGTACTGACTGATCTTGTTTCGTCACAGATAATCCGTAATGAGATTGCACCCTATTTCCGGCAGGGAAAATACTATGCCGGAATCGCTGCGGGTCTGAACGGCATTATGCAGGCAACCCGTAACGAATACAAGGCCGATCCCCGTCAGTACCAGCGCAGCCGTGGTGAAAACCGGAAATCCATCGGGTCACTGATTTTCTATATCCTCTTTTTCCTGTTCATGATCGCTGGCGGCCGGCGGGGACGACGCGGCCTGTTCTGGGCTCTGCTGGGAGCCAGTATGTTCCGCAGCGGAGGCGGTCGTGGCGGCGGCTTCGGCGGTGGTGGCGGATTTGGTGGCTTTTCCGGTGGTGGCGGCGGCTTCGGCGGCGGTGGCGCCTCGGGAGGTTGGTAATCGTTGGAGATTTCAGATTGCTGATTTAATAAAGAATGGTGGTTGGAATGGCGTTAATAGATACATATTTTACCAAAGACGACTTAAAGAAAATTGCGGAGGCCTGCGGTCAGGCTGAAGAACAAACCGCCGGAGAAGTCCGGGTCAGTATTTTCAGTAAACGACCCCGTAAACTCAAGAAACTGGCCCTGGAAGAGCTGGCTCTCGATGAGTTTTATCGTCTCGGTATGGATAAAACCAGAGACAAGACCGGGATTCTGTTGCTGATCATTCTGGCGGAGCGAAAATTCCGCATCCTGGCGGATACCGGGATTAATGCCAAAGTCGAGCAGCAGACCTGGGATGAGATTGCCGGAAAATTATCAGATTATTTTAAAAACGAAAACTACCTGGACGGTGTAGCCGAATGCGTGGCGCAGATGGGCTTGATCCTGGCAAAACATTTTCCCATTAAAGCCGACGATAGCAACGAACTGAGCAATGAAGTAAGCGTCGGATAATACCGGATATAAAGTGACTTAAAATTAAATTTGTCCTTTTGATTTATTGGTGTATATTTACCACCAGGTGGTGAATAATCCACCACTCACCGGAAAAGATGATGAAATTTATTCCGAGAAATATTGAAGAAAATTTACTTGATGCCATTTCATATCGACCTGTAGTTTTGTTGAACGGAGCCCGTCAGACCGGAAAAAGTACATTAGTAAAGTTCTTATCAAAAATTAGTTCAAGCCAGTATTATACCTTTGATGACTTTACGCTTCTTGCTTCTGTTAATAATGACCCGGATGGTTTTTTATCTGGTTTTCAAGGTCCTGTTATTATTGATGAAATTCAACGCGTTCCTAAATTGTTTGTAGCAATTAAGAGACAAGTTGACCAAAATAGAGAACCCGGACAATTTCTACTGACAGGTTCCGCCAATATTTTACTTTTACCAAATCTTTCTGAATCGTTAACCGGAAGAATGGAAATACAAACATTATGGCCATTTTCAAATGATGAAATTCATAGGACAAAAAGTCTATTCATAGATCGTCTGTTTTCAGGAGAAATTCCCTCTGTGATTAATAAGGAATTAGATCGAGAGGGGTTGATAGAGAAAATTTTAACAGGAGGGTATCCGGAAGTTCAAACACTTTCATCGGAAAAAAGAAAACAACGCTGGTTTAGATCATATGTGACAACAATTATCCAAAGAGAAATTCTGGATCTTTCAAAAATAGAAGGATTATTTGAAATACCGCGCCTGCTATCAATATTGGCTTCCCAAAGTGCTTCTATATTAAATATTTCAAATGTAAACCGGAAAACAGGTATTTCAAATACGACAATGAAGCGTTATCTCAGTTTATTACAGGCGGTTTTTTTAATTCAATTAGTGCCGGCATGGTATCGTGATATAGGCAAACGTCTCATTAAATCTCCTAAATTATATATAAATGATACAGGATTGTTAACTTATTTATTGGGACTTGACAGACATCAATTGATGAATTATCCTGATAAACTTGGACCTGTTCTGGAAAATTATGTAATGAACGAATTAGTGAAACAATCTACATGGTGCGATACTGAAACAAGGTTATTTTATTACAGAACGGTAAATGGCAGGGAAGTTGATTTCGTTCTTGAAAATAATCGCGGCGAAATTGTAGGAATAGAAGTAAAATCTTCCAACTCTGTCGATGCTAGTGATTTTAGGGGACTTAAAGATCTAAGTGAAACTGCAGGAGAACAATTCGTTAATGGAGTTGTTTTTTATCTTGGTGAAAATGTAATTCCCTTTGGTAAAAAATATTTTGCATTGCCGATCAGCGCCATGTGAAAGTGAAATAGGCCTGATAATTGGGATCACCCTTGCCGGAGCCTGTAAGAATAGATAGTAATTAAGATATGAGGAGGAGATATGCGCAAAATCGTAATTGCCGGATTGCTAACCGGTCTGTTGATCAGTGCAATGCTGCTTTCAGCCTGTCAGCCGAAAAAGCCTGAAAGTGTCAAAATGCAGGAAGAAGCCGTCAAAACCGTCGTAGATAAGATGACTGCCAAATTTGGCCGGGAATACCGTAAGCGCATCAGTACCGGTGTCGAGCAAGTTAGCAAGTTCTGGAACGAGGCTGACGGTGACGCCGATGCTATGCTGGCGTTCTGCCTGGAAAATTTTATTGCCGATGAAGCAGAACTGGGCAAAGCCTTTCAACATCTGGAATCCGCCTTTGAAGTGTTGGATGGTTTAATGGTGGAGCAGGAACGGGAGTTTCAATGGCACCTGCAGGTGGATACAGGCCCGGTCTTGCCGATTGATTATCTGCTGGCAAATTTCAGCCTGGCCTCCCACGTGGAGGATGATCTGTACAAAACCAGGATAGCCTTCTTTGTGCTGCTCAATTATGAAGTCAAAACCCTGGATGATCTGATAAAGAGCGGTAACAACTGGTCCCGTCAAAAATGGGCGGAAATCCGCCTGGCCCAGAGTTTTACGTCCCGGGTTCCTTCAGAGATCGCCCAGAAACGCTACGAAACCTATGTCAAAGCCGATGACTATATCAGTAATTACAATATTTACATGCATAATTTGCTTGATGAGAATGATCAGCGCTTATTTCCCGAAGGTTTGAAACTGATTACTCATTGGGGTTTAAGGGACGAACTCAAAGCCCAGTACGCTGAAGGCGACGGATTCCCGCGCCAGCAGATGATCTGGAATGTTATGCAGAAGATTATATTCCAGGAAATCCCCAAAGTTGTTATTAACAATCCCGATGTGGATTGGAAAGTATCGACTAATACGGTCAGCGGCGCCAGTACGGATAAGCGCCGTGAACCGGATACCCGCTATGCAATGCTGAAATCCACTTTCCTGGCGGAGAAAGCGGTGGATCCATTTTATCCGATGTACCCGACAAAAATTGACCGGCGTTTTCAACAAGACCGGGAAATCCCCGAAAAAACAGTAAAAGGTCTGTTCACAGAACTGTTGTCATCGAAAGAATTTAAAAATACCGGTAAACTGATTGAAAAACGTCTTGGCCGGGAATTGCAGCCCTTCGATATCTGGTACAAAGGATTCCGCAGCGCTTCTAAGTACAGCGAAAGGGAACTGGATGAAATCGTAGCCGCCAAATACCCGACAGTAGCGGCTTTTGAAGCAGATATTTTCAATATTTTACAGAAACTCGGCTTTAGTCTGGAAACAGCGAAATTCCTGGCCTCCAAAATCGAGGTTGATCCATCCCGGGGGGCCGGTCACGCCATGGGCGCCGGAAGGCGCTCCGATAAGGCGCATCTGCGTACCCGCATACCGGCAGGCGGCATGAATTACAAGGGCTTTAATATTGCCGTACACGAGTTGGGACATAATGTGGAACAGGTGCTTTCCCTGAACCGGGTGGACCACACGATTTTGCAGGGCGTACCAAATACCGCTTTTACTGAGGCCTTTGCCTTTGTATTTCAAAAAAGAGACCTGGAACTGCTGGGATTGGCGGAAGTGGATGAGAACCGGGAATATCTCGATGCCTTGAATCAAATCTGGTCCACCGGTGAAATTGCCGGTGTGGCCCTGGTGGACATGGCAGTCTGGCATTGGATGTATGCCAACCCCGATGCCACGCCGGCAGAATTAAAAGATGCCGTGATACAAATTGCCCGGGATGTCTGGAATCAATACTTTTATCCCGTGTTGGGACACAAGGATACACCGATATTGGCGATCTATTCCCACATTATCGATGGTGGTATGTACCTGCCCGATTATCCCATTGGGCACATCATTCAATTCCAGATTGAAGAATATATTAAGGAAAAAAACCTGGCCAAAGAGATGGAACGGATGTGCATTCAGGGTTCCATTACGCCAACGCTCTGGATCCGGCAGGCCGTGGGTGATGATCTATCAGTTCAGCCGATGCTGAAAGCGGCTACAAAGGCGATAAAAGTACTTTCCTGATAAAAATGATAAAATTTTATTCCGGTTGGACAGCAGGATTCATCCTGCTGTCCCTGATATTGATTGCTCAGTGCCATTCCAGAAGTGAGAAGCACATTCGATACATCTGCAAAGATGGCCGGGAATTTACAGTATCATTGTCGGAAAATGGTGATAAAGCGAATTTGGTCTATGAAGACGGCAAGGTGGTTTGCCGGGCCGGTAAAACCGCCAGCCGCTGACTACCGGGTTCTTAATGTAACTCCATCAAACGGAGTGTTTTTATTTGCATTAATGAATTTTGAGAGTGATATTTTAACAAGTAATAAAACGATAATGCAATATTGCTTGTAGAAAATCTATTATTAATTGTGAGAAAGCTATGAAAAACCTTCTGTTCGTCACTGTGATATTGTCAAGTTGGATGACAATGGCAAGTGAAGCCGATTCTCTTCATCATTTTTTTGGTGCATCTTTTTCCGGCTATTCCGGCTCCGGTTTAACGTATCGAATGCGTAATTGTGATGCCTATAGCTTAAAAATT
The DNA here is from genome assembly GCA_018824205.1 of bacterium. GTDB lineage: Bacteria > Fidelibacterota > UBA2242 > UBA2242 > UBA2242 > B118-G9. The sequence continues at coordinate 4,598 of JAHJGX010000040.1, read as the reverse complement.
GCCGGATATTATATATCCGGATTTGAAAAAAGAGAAAGTAATGTTACCGATGCCAAGGATAGAACAATTCAGTACAATTTTGGTCTGGAGTATCAAAAAAATCTGATACGCCGGGATTATATGCTCTTTTATCTGTCGGGTGGAGCCGATTATTATTATTCCAGTGAGGGGGAACCGATTGATGATCAGAAGCTTATGGATAAGTTTAATCTTGGTTTGGGTTTCGGTGTTGATATAAATGTATATTACAATTCAGGTTTTCCGGGAATTCTATTGTTTTTGAGTCTTGGCGAAAAATATTTTATTGAAACCGAAAGACGATATATGAATGATATCAAAATTAATACCGATCAGTTGCGAGGTTTCACATTGACCGGATCGGTCGGCATCGGTGTAGAATTCTAATCCCGCAGGATTGTTATAAATTCAAATCAACCGACAGTACCCAGCGCAGGGCGAATTGTGGCTTGTCGTCCACCGGATGGGATACCCAGAACGGTATGTGCATCCCAACCGTAAAGGTTTCCAGCGCATTGAACTCGGTCCCGATGCCGGCGTCAAATTTCAGTTGATCCGTATGAATGTTATAGACAGACTGAGAAATCAGACCGCTGTCGAAGAAAACAATTAAATCAAAAACAGTCGGTTCAATGGCGACATACCTCCAGCGGAATTCGGTATTGCCGGTTAGAATATTCCGACCTTTGGGCGAGGCGGCTCCATAACCACGCATATCGCCGGCGCCTTTTACCAGGCGGAAAGATTCAAAACTCATGTTATCCAAAGTGTTTTTCCCGAAAAAATAAAAATAGTTCTGTAAAGGTATCTGCCCACCCGAGATTCCCAGGAAGAACCGTTGGTAAAGCCAGAGGTTCCGGCCGGGCCGGTACTTTACCTGTGTATCAAAAATTAGTTTTTGAAACCGGTAGTCTGTATCCAGTTCGGGGATACCGGCGCTGAAATTAAAGCGGGTGATGTGACGAAGATCGCCCCAGTTATGAAAATTGATAAACTCCGCAAAGGGGTTCAGCAGTTTGCCTTTTTGCCAGTTGTTCTCGTTTAAAAATTCGAGGGTGCGGACATTCTGGTACTCTATGCCGAGGTTCAATTTTTTATAGCCCTGAATTTTATGGACCAGCGGATAATTGATCTTGCCGATGTAGATTTCCGTTTTAAGCGAGATTTCATTTAGTCCGAAATAATCCCGGAAGCGGAAGCGGATGCGGGGCTGGAAGAACAGGGCCAGGATTGAGGTGCTGTAGCTTACATCGTAACCGACAGTTTTACTACGGAGTCCGTAATTAAGACCCAGGGTCCATTCGTCCAGGCTTTGAGACGGAAAAACCGGGCGCATGTTGATCCAGTAACGGCCGCGAAACTTTATTCCGATACGGCTGAGATCCCGTTCGTTGAAATCGAAGGTTGGATAATAGAAAATCTGGTAAGCATCGATAGTGGGTACGGCGATCAGAAAATTGAATAGGATTTTCGACGGATAGTTATTGTTCAGGCGATTAAATTCCCAGATATTGCGCCGCGGATCGAGAGCGATTTTCCGTAGTGGTAATTGAGAATAGAATAGGATTGTATCCCGGCCACTGCTGTGCATATGGGTGAAGGTGCGCAATGTGTCAAATTTCTTGTCAACCGCTTCAATCTCGATCGGTAATGCCTTCAGCGCGTCGCCCTGAGTAATGATTCTGGTCATATACCGGTCAATTATTGGATCATGGGAGCGTTTCACCTGTTTGATTTTAATATCAGGGATATTTTCGGAGTCAATCCATAATTCCTGGAACAGCGACAGGTTTTTTCCACTTTTCTCTTCCACAATCCGGATAAAATCCTGAGACCGGGTTGGGCGGTAACGGTATTTCTCCAGAAATTCCAGGAGACAGTTTTGAAAGAGTGAATCGCCGACATAGTAGTGGATCATACCCAGTACTTTCTGGCTTTTATAATGCTGAATTTGTTCCATCAGGAGCGGGGTGTTACTTCTTGTTAAGGGCGACTGTAGCGGGCGACCGATTTTTTCCTGATCGGCTGCCAAAGCGGCCAGGCGTAATATGGTATCTGTCGGTTTTGATTCGGTGGGTATTTGCATTTGGTTGATTTTCAAGAGGGTTTTATACTGACTGGTCATGTACGCATTGGCTGTATAAGCGGCCAGACCGATATTGATCCAATCGGATGCATCGGGAGCTTCATAGATGTAATAATGAAAATACTGGTCGGCGATTGATTGGGCATAACGATGGATCGAATTGTAATCCAGGGCAGATATATCATTTATTCCATTTGGTCCCAGAATAATCAGGTTGGACGTGGTGACGCCACCGGGAATATTGGAACTGGTCACCGCTAAATGGGGGTGAGGGTAAGGAATTATCCTGGCAGAATAATCGTCAAGAATACTTTTAGTGACCATTTCGAGCAATATATTTTTGGATAATCGGAAGCGCCGTTCGACGGCTTTCGGCACCATCAGTTGCACCGATATTCCGGCGTGCTCAAAGGGAATCACGGTTTGATTCGTGGAAAACACAATGGCCAGATCCCGGATAGTGGCTTTTTTAAACCGGTGAATTTTTTCCTTTTCCCCGGCAATGAAGACGGTGTCGATAGCCAACGAGCTGATAACGGAATAACTATCAGGCAAACGAATACTCATGCTGTGAATGGCCGGCGATAAACATGATTGTTCCAGGCGTTCATAAGTTTCCGGGGTCCAGCCATGGGGAGTTATCCGCTCAATTTTTGGGTAGAAATCAATCAGACGGAAGTTTGAACCGCTGTAGCTGGGACAAGCGGGGTGTTTGCCTTCCGGAATCGTCAGAGTGTAGTCGATTTCAATGTTAGTGCTGTCTCCAACCGGGATATTATTAGGGAGAATAACCGCCATACTCATTGTTTTCGGGATATTGAAGAGGCATGGTTTTCCTCCGGCGGTGATGGTCTGAATGTTCAAACGGAGCGGTTCATTCAGCAGGTTTTCGCTGTCCTGATAAAATTGACTTCGGGAGGATGCGAAGGCATTTGGAGTGATGTGAAAATAAATTGTATCAAGATTGAAGGTGGAATTATTGTTTATTTTGATGTTCTGATGAATATACACTGTATGACCCGGTTCGGAAAAGCGGATATCAAAATCATAGGAACCGGTGATTTCGTTTGCATTCAGTTCCGGCATTGTACACCGAAACAGGAATTGAATCAAAAACAGCAATTTGAATGATTGGAAGAAATATCGGAAAAAACAGAATCCCGATAGAATCGTCAGGGTTTTTTGGGTGTGCGAATAAAGTCCAGCCATTCTGTAAAAATATACGTGAAATATTGTGATTTACAAGGGGCCTGTTGTTGAACAGTTTGTTGACACTTCGGTGGATTTATCTTAAATTAACCCGCTTTTTCACGCCTCGGTAGCTCAATGGTAGAGCAGCGGCCTCTTAAGCCGACGGTTGAAGGTTCGAGCCCTTCCCGGGGTACTTCATAATAAACAGTAACATACGACGTGTATATGGTCGTATTAAATTGTACCAATTATGGTCGTTTTAAGGTGTACCAGAATTTCAAATGAGAATTGATTAGAAAAGAATGAATTATGTGCCCTTGTTGATAGTAACATTCATCTGGAAGATGGTTAAGTTGATATTCGTTAAAAAGAATTGGTGGGCATATGGAAATGCATATGTTTATGATGATTAGCAACTGACAATTTTTAGAGATTAGATTTGTAGAATTGCTAATCTCTATCAGATCATTTTATTTGAGGAAAAGTGGTAACGACCTAACATAGTATAGTGGAAGTAACTCGGGGATGTTCGACAAACATGATATTGAAAGTTTTCTGACCGCGAATCGAGAGGTAAAATATTTGTGCTCCGACACGCGTATCTCACGCATCGTTAGCAGATATAGAAATACGAAATATCGTTTGACATATCGTACAATATAACGTACATTCGGTCAGATAATATTTGAGGTAATAATGCAAAGAATACAATTAGATAAAGATATTAAACCACTCAGTGAATTTCGATCTAAAGTAGCAACTTATTTGGATCAAGTTCATAATACTAAAAGACCATTATTAATCACTCAAAACGGTAAAAGTAGTGCCGTACTAATGGATGTGTCTGAATATGAGGCTATTATCGATAAAATAGAACTATTACAAGATATTCAATTGGCTAAATCTCAGGTCGAAGCAGGTAAAGGAATATCACACTCTGAAGCAAAGAAGCTAATTCTAAAAAGAATTAATAGTTGAAGATAATCTGGTCTCCCTTATCTATTGATCGCCTAACAGAAATTGCTGAATATATCGCAATTGACAATCCTAAAGCGGCAAATACCTGGATAGAAACATTATTTGGGATGGTAGAACAGCTACATGCATTTCCACGAAGTGGTCGTATAGTACCTGAATTAAACGAAGAGATATTCCGGGAATTAATATTTGGTTCTTCCGACATTAGTATGGAGCTAAGCAAAAGACGCCCTTATCTTTAAGAAAAAATATTCACTATCCCTAAAGCCAAAGGCAACTCTTTTAATGACCTTGATCTTGTTATTCATACCTTCCAGAAAGGAAG
>JAHJGX010000003.1 GCA_018824205.1 bacterium | reverse complement strand
CGACTTCCGACTATGTTGTCGATTTGATACCGGAAAACACCAAAGTTAATGTCGTTGTTTGACAGGTCGAACGACGTCAGGTGGTTGTGGTGCCGGTAAACGACATGAAACGCTACATAAGCCCATTTGTCTTCAGGAAACTCGTTTTTGACAACATGGTAACAAACCGCTGCCGAAAGCAAACTGTGAGCAGAAAGATTGCTTGGGTGTGTCTTTTCCCGAACATGCCGCTGGAAAAAGGAAGTGGATTTCCCAAAGTCGTGCAAAATTCCGATTAGAAAAGACAAACGCGCCAAATCATTTTTATCGATTTGCGATAGGTTCAAACGATGCCTTTGTACTTCTGCGGTCGATGCCTCTGCCACATTCAGAAGATGCTCGAACAGGCTTTTCTCAGGTAAATTGCCTTCCGCCGGATGGGAAATTAACCGCATATATACCACCACCTCGAAAATCCATGAATTAATTCATGGGTATCCAAACTAATAGAATGAAATATATCTGTCACCTTCAAGCAAATAACAGTTCTTAAAAGCACCTTTCAGCCGTTTTCCGCTACTCTCGAAATAGACTCTCTTGACCATTGTAGGTTCTCTGCCAGTCTGTTTTTTTCCTACCACTTTTTTAAAATGGATTGGCATTTGCTCGGAAATTATGCGTATGTCGCCATCGGTAGTAAAGTCCGTCCAGTTTTCTTCCACGCAAATCGAGTCCAGGTACTCGCTCTCCGGTAAAAATTTAAAATCCGTTATGATTCGGAAGTCCCCGATGAAACCGCGGAACTGTCGCTGTCCCATGTACAATCCGTAGCCGAAATCGCTCTCGGCAAGATGTTGCTCTAGATTTAATAATGTGTCATTATCCGAACAGTAACCGATATAGATACAATATTCGATATATCCATTTTCTGATGCCATCAGGAGTTCCAGTTTACACTGGGAATGTTGGGCCAATCCTTTAGGATTTCCTTTCGCGATCAGATCAAAATATTTCGTATGAAAATAGTTCATCGACTGGGTTTGTTTGCGAATCTCGATCCCCGGAGAAACAGACACGGAGATTTTACACCTATCCTCACTGAATATCTCGTAATATTCATCACGCGGTATTTTCAGAATTGACGCCAGTAAACCGATAACGACCGTACGCGGTGGAACCAGGTAGGATAACGAGGTTGAATTCGTATAAAATTTTCGGAAATGAGCAAATTTTCCGCAAAGTTTAAAGAAAATGATTCGATCAATATCAGGCTTCATAATCGACCCTATTTGGTTTCATCAATGTTGAGCAGTTTCATCTTTCCCTTATAATTTTCCTGTAAAGAATCCCAGCCTTTAATATCGATCGAATCATCCTTCCAGTAGATGATTTCGGAAATCGGCTTGCCTGCTAAATATTCAGTCAATTTTTCAATATTGAGAGTAAGCTGCCCGATCTCCCGGACTTCGTGCTCGGCGACTTTATAATCAAGCGAAATGTATTCCCGTAAATCTTTGAGAATCGATTTATCATCGGACGCCTCAACCCGCAAATACAAGCGGGGAGCCTGTCCGGTTTTGGAACGGGTTCGGGAAAAGGGAATCGCTTTGATCATTGCCCGGTCGAACAACTTTATATCATCATCGCTGAGTTTGGTGTCCTTCGCAACGTTAGCATTAATCCCACCGCTGAACGCAATCAAAGAGTACTTGACTCTAAAATCTTTACCGATTCCTTCATGGGAGCCAAAACTTGATGTAATTGTGGAACTCTCGTTGATCTCCACCGGATTGAGTGAGTATCCCCAATTGAACTGGATCGGACCGGTAAGATGTGTATTTTCCCCACTTTCTGCAAATACAGCCCCGAAAAGCCGTACATCAATAAGATCCGTATGTGTCTTATTGTCTTTTTTTAGTTGTGCTCCGCGCTCTTTCGCATCCTTTGCATTTTCAGTCACAAAAATCGACTTCCCCAAACCATCCTCGAAGTAATCTCTCAGATAGCGTTTCAGGCGAACATCGCTCACCAAATTGGTTCCGGTATCGTAATCCATACGCGGCTTGTTTTCATTGTCCATGTCGCCGTTCGGATTAGCCATTTTGGCATCATAAATGAAAAGAATCTCGCTGTTTTTTGTGATACACATTTTAGTTTCCTCCATTAGAATTGTCATCTTTGATTGTTTTTTCATAAACAAATTTCATCCTGAGATAGTCATCGAAAGAAATCCCGGTTAATAAGTAAAAGACCACTTCATCGGGCTTCATATCGGATTTCTCAATTCCCTGTAAACGATCCATGATATTGCCCCAGATACCTTTTTCTTCAAATACCTTATAGATATTTGAAAATTCACGAACCTGATTGACCAGATTGGGAATTCTTCTGGTTAGCATGCCATTGAAATTTAATTTTTTCAGAAAATTCGAACTTTTCTCCTTTTGGGCATTTTTAATCTTAGAAATTACCGTCCCTAAAAGGAATAATCCCTGTCGATACATATTATTGCTGTAAATGTCTTCATGAGTTTCAAAAAAAATTCGATATTCTTCTTTTGAAACATCGGTGACACTTGCTCCCTCTTTCATAGCAGCTCCTTTTTTTAAGATGTTTAGTTTTATAAATATTGTTAATGCCAGTACCATTTTAAATGGTGCAAGACTATCCAGTTTATCGTTATTCATGCGCCTGCGATAAATTTCCACAAAACGACTAACCATTTCATAATAATCGATTTTTCTGTCGGTTAAAAAACCTTCCAGAAAATTGAGCAAATTTTTTCCAAAGATATTAAAGTCGGGATTTTTCCCATGAGAGAAAAATGATGGAAACAGATAATATCTTAAATCACTAATGGTCAACGAATAATTTTTGTCGCCGATTTTCGTCAATGCGTATATATCCGAGTAGTCATCGAAGAAATTGAGTTTGTAGATAAGATTGTTGAGTTCGATATTGGAAATGAGTTTATGGACATCGAATTGCTGGGAGCCCACCGGACTAAAATAGAACATAAGATCAAATAAAGCGTTTTTTCGGTTTGTTTCTTTCAGTAATGCCTTTATCTGGACTATTTCATTTTTATATTCCTGTTTTGATTTGTTAAGTACATCAATAATCTGTTTGAAGACTTTCTCATTAAAATCTTCAAATTGATCAACATGCGGTATCAGGTAACAATACGTGTCGAATAATCGTTTTGAAAATTTATCCACGATATGTTTCATTCCCGTCTGGACTTCGATTAAACAGTCATTACATATCGCGAAAGATTTATAGGCGGATGAATTGGATAGATTTTCGAAATTCAGGTAATTAGTTGTTCCATAAAATTTCATCGGAAGCGGGATATCCTGAATGACGTTTTTAGATTCTTTACATACATGACACACTTTATCTTTGATACTCTTCTCTGCTGTAAATCTATGCTGAAGATCATAATAGCACAGATTAATGTAATCCTTCGCATATTTACCATTTTCATAATCGAAGATTCTTTCCCCGTCAAATAATATCATGTATAAAGAAGGAAAGTTTTTAGTATCCTTGGAATCGACAGAAAGATACAACTTGTTAATAAACCTGTTATACAATTCGTTGATTGATACTTTACTCTTGTCGTCCTCAAATCCATCATGAAAAATTTTCAGAAAAATATCTTTCTGGGAGTCAATTAGAAGATTGTAGTTCAAATAAAATTCGACTTCTTTTTTATTTCCCTTCTGAATGAAGTGTTGATCCTTCGTATAAAAGTCTCTGAACACATTCTCCATCAATATTCGATAATTATTCTTGATGTTGTTTCCAATCCAATCACGGCTACTGGTTTTTTGTAGTTTATCATCAATATACTCGACAGTTTCTTTAAACAACGCCGAATAAATTGTGTCGGCATTATTGGTACTCAGGAATTTCTTTTTATCTTTCGGCGCTCCTAAGCGAAATCCCAAATAATATTCCCGGTTTGTTTCGGTCAGTTCCCTATCGGACAATTGAATGTTTAATCGCCTATTTTTGAGATCTAAATTGAAACAAATTGCTTTGCCATCCAGAATTGCATTGTCGCTTTTATCTTTTCTGATACGTGGTATTACCGATTGATGAAGAAGGAACATTTTACGTTTCTCCATTTCATCATCCGTATCATAATAACCGGATTTCTTAAGAACAGCTTTACCGATATTTTTGAAATTATTGATCATCTTATCCTCCTTGCTTGGGATATTGATTGTAAACCGTTGAAACGGTTGGCATTGTATCGAATTGAGTTCCTCCGGCCACCCCGGTAAATCGGGGTGTTGCCTCAATGTCTGTTATAAATACAATCCTGTCAATCATGTTATCCTGTCTGCTATAAATAAACAATCT
>JAHJGX010000039.1 GCA_018824205.1 bacterium | reverse complement strand
GGTATCGCCCAGGGAGAAAATTCAGCAGGGCGATCGGCTCTTTTTTACCGGTTTGACAGATACTATTTTCGAACTCCAGAAAACCCCGGGCCTGCATTCGGTAAAGGACCAGCAATTCAATATCCGGGATATCGATTCCGATAAATTTAAAACCTTTGAAGTGGTAATTTCCAATACCTCTCACCTGGTGGGCGACACGGTGCGGGACAGCGGTTTCCGCAGTCATTACAATGCCGTGATCCTGGCCATTCACCGCAGTGGTGAGCGCATCGAACAGAAGATTGGCGACATTGTCCTGCAGCCCAACGACACCCTGTTTCTGCTGGCCCCCACGGGCTTTGAAAAGAAATGGTACCACTCCCGGGATTTTACCCTGGTGACGCCCAGTCTGGAGATCTATTCCAAACCACCCTGGAAGGGCAATCTCTCACTGGGAATTCTGATTACCATGATTGTTGCCGCTGCCACCGGATTAATTCCGATAATCTTCGCTGCCGCCATTGCCGCGGTACTGATGATCGTCACAAAAATCATCAATCCCAAAGACGCGCAGAATGCCGTGGCCTGGGATGTCCTGCTCCTGATCGCATCATCCTTTGGCATTGCTAAAGCCATCAGCAATTCCGGCCTGGCCGATCTGGTGGGCAACAGCCTGATCAGCGGCTTAAGTTTTATGGGGGAAACCGGGATTATCATTGGTATCTTCATCCTGACCAGCACCTTTACACTGCTGATCACCAACAACGCCGCCGCTGCGATTGTCTTTCCCATCGCATTATCCATCAGCCAGACCATGCACCTAAATCCCCAGGCGATTATGCTGACCCTGGCCCTCGCCGCCTCGACTTGTTTTGCATCGCCGATTGGTTATCAGACAAACCTGATGGTGTATTCGGCGGGGAACTACAAATTCAAAGATTTTTTCAAGATCGGTGTGGTGATGAATTGCTTCGTAGGAGTCATCGTAATCATTGCTATCAAGTTTTTATTATAATTATATCTCGCAACGCTGAGTTTACCCCGATCTGTCGGGGCAGAGTTCGCCAAGTAAATTATATATAACATACCTGTAACCGATGAAAAAAAAGATAAAACTCTTTGCGCTCTTTGCGTACTTAGCGCTCTTTGTCCCATCGGGACTCACTTGGAGTGAGATAAAAAAACTTGCGAGAGCTAATAAATGATTTACATCACAGACACTAACTTCCTCTTTGTTCTATTGAGTAGTATTCTCTATATTTTCACTCGTGTGAGTGTGGGAGATAGAAACGAAAAACAGATTCAATTCGATTTCTTAATATATCTATCAAATAAATCCAATCCACATTCATTAAAACCCGCCGGTCATTGCTGTGACTGACCGGGGCGAAGCCGTGCCCGGAGGGAGATAGAAGTCCAGCTTAGGTTTACTGATAAACTTCAACGAAACTCATTTAAAAGATATTATATCCCGAATTGTTAATAATCTGTAATTGTTTTACGCCAGGTCCTCGAAGTAACCGCTTTGACTGAGGGAGTAGTAAAAAGATCAATGAAAAAGAATAGAGAGCAGGTTATTATAGAGCAAATACAGCGCCAACTGCGTAAAGTAGATAATGAACTGAAGGGGTACAGAGTATTTCTTTTTGGCTCTCGCACAGAGGGGAATGCGCGAGAACGTTCCGATTTTGATATAGGGATCTTTGGTAGGAAACCAATTCCGTTAAAGACTTTTTACAAGATTGAAGATTTATTTGACTCAATTGAGACCTTATATAAAATTGATCTGGTTGATTTCAATCTTACAAGTTCATCTTTTCGTAAAGAAGCAATGAAAACAGTGAGGCTGCTATATGAATCGTAAAAAGATACTTATTGATTTTGATAAAGTGTTGGTTCAGTTTAAAGAAGCTATGGTCATTCCTGCTTTAAACGATTTGACCCGTGCGGGATGTATAAAATACTTTGAATTTTGTTTTGAATTAGCCTGGAAGAGTATTAAGATTTTTTGCGAGGAGATGGGTACTAATAGCTGCAACTCGCCCAAAAGTTCACTAAAACAGGCATTTTTGTTACAATGGATCGATAATGAGATAGTCTGGCTCGAGATGCTTTCGGCAAGAAACCGATTAGCACATACTTATGACGCTAACTATGCTCTTGAAATATACAATTCACTCGAGAAATTCCTGGTAGAATTGGGTAAGTTATCGGAAAACCTGCATGCCGAGTTTTAATGTTGAGAATAAAACAATAACTGCCTCTGCGCCTCTGATCCAAAGGATATCTCCACAGGAGTCCTGGGAAAGAGATCCCTAGGGATAGGGAAGTTTACCCTGTGAAATGCGAAGCAATATTTAACAGGGAATAGCCTGCCCCGATCCTTCGGGGACCGTACTGGGGTGAAATTAGTGGACAAAAATATTCCGTGTCATTAGCGGACAGAAATAATGGTTGATCTGATTTATAAAAATGAGTGTTACAAAATTATCGGCACTTGCATAGAGATCCATAAAACCTTGGGATGCGGATTCTTAGAACCAGTGTATCAGGAAGCGCTATCCATCGAATTCACTAAACAACATATTCCTTACGAAAAAGAGAAAGTTCTGTCTATCAATTACAAAGATGTTGAACTCGAAAAGAAGTATGTAGCAGATTTCGTCTGTTTCGATAAAATAATTGTTGAATTAAAGGCATTATCTTCCTTGACTTCTGAACATGAATCTCAGGTGTTGAATTATCTGAAAGCAACCGGCTTTAAACTCGGCTTATTAGTCAATTTTGGAGAAAAAAGTTTAAAATATAAGAGAATGGTCCGCGAATTCCACGAATTAAACTAAAAATAAAAAAAGTAATTCGCGTGAATTGGCGTAATTAGCGGACAAAAGGATTTAAATGAAAAAAGCCCTCATCACCGGCATAACCGGCCCCCGATATGCTACTTCGTAGCACGGGGCAGGCAAGGCGGTTCCCGAAAATCTATAGATTTAAAAAATCGATAGATCCGGTCGTAGATCCGGCAAAGACGGGCTCTTGACGGACTATAAAAGTAATTAGTGTAAATTGGCGTAATTAGCGGATAAAAATGTTTTGTGATATTTTGGAGAAAAAAGTCTAAAATATAAGAGAATGGTTTTATAAATTTGTCCACGCCTGTCCCGATTACTATCGGGAAATTTCACTAATGACACTAATAATAAAATGAAAAAAAGAATAATTAGTGTAAATTGGCGTAATTAGCGGACAAAAGAAAAAAAAGGCTACATCGTCCACGGCATCCCCGATTTACATGTCCGGCGCCTGCCTGTCGTCTTCCTGTGCGTATCCTAACGCAGACAGGTAATGAAATGGAGACTGATCGGGGTCGCAGCAGCTCATTCAACACCGGAAGAATCGATCACCTTTATAAAGATCAACAATAAAAAACTTAGCGCTCTTTGTCCCGTAGGGACTCCTTTGGAGCGAGAAATAATAAAAAAGAACCCTCAGCATGAATTCATAAATGAACAAAAACCTTAACAAACCGGATATTTCACAAGGCGAGATCGTTATCTACCAGCCGGCCAGTGAAAAAAATATCCAACTCGAAGTAAGAGTTGAAGATGAATCGGTATGGCTCACCCAAGCACAAATGTCCGAACTTTTTGAATCTAGCAAACAAAACATTAGCTTGCATATCAATAACATTTTCAAAGAAAGAGAACTAAATCAATCTTCAACTGTCAAGGAATACTTGACAGTTCAAATGGAAGGTAATAGACAGGTTAAACGAAAATTAGCAATGTACAATCTGGATATAATTATTTCTGTCGGTTACCGTGTTAAGTCACTTCGGGGTACTCAATTCCGCATCTGGGCCAATAAAGTCCTTAAAGATTATCTGTTGAAAGGCTATGCTGTCAATCAGCGGATTATGAAAATTGAAGATGATATCCACTCCCTGAAAACAAAAGTCAACGACATCGATTTCCGGATTAATACCAATCTTCCTCCCCATGAAGGAATTTTTTATGATGGACAAATTTTTGATGCTTGGCAATTTGCTTCAAATCTGATGAAATCGGCGAAAAAGTCCATTATTCTTATTGATAATTATATCGACGAAAACGTTCTGATGCTCTTGTCTAAACGAGACCCGTTTGTTAAAGCCACAATATTTACAGGTAAAATAAACCAACAATTAAAAGCCGATATTGAGAAATTCAATTCGCAATACGATAAAATTGAAGTGAAACACTTTAAAAAATCACATGACCGTTTTCTGATTATTGATGAACAGTCTGTCTATCACATCGGAGCATCGCTGAAAGATCTCGGTAAAAAATGGTTTGCCTTTTCAAAAATAGATATTGATCTAATAGAAATGGTCACCAAACTTGAAAAAAAGTAAATGCCTGCTCCAACGAAGCGAGATGAAAAAACTCTCGCCATCCCGAAGTGTCGGGACGAAGTGCGCAAAGTAAATATTATAACTAATAAAACGTTGCGTTACGTTGCGCCCTTAGCGAGAGAATTAATTTAAAAAACTTTGCGTCACTTAGCGATCTTTGCGAGAGGAAATATTTATATGAAAAAAGCCCTTATCACCCCAGTACGCTTCGCTACGGGGCAAGCCGGTATAACCGGCCCCCGATACGCTCCTTCGTCGCTATCCCAAAGGTCACGAAGGACTCCCTGGGAGGATCTCTTTGAGACGGGGCAGGCAAGACGGTTCCCGAAAATATATAGATTTAAAAAATCGATAAATCCGGTCGTAGATCCGGCAAAGACGGGCTCTTGACGGACTATTAACGCGGCGGATAAATATTGTGTGATATAAGGTTATAAATGTTATCTTATAAGCATGAAAGAAACAGATTTAAGAAAACAGCCAGATGACGTTCGCAATCATATGAGAAAGCAAGCAATTCGGTTGATAAAAG
>JAHJGX010000038.1 GCA_018824205.1 bacterium | reverse complement strand
GGATTGTCGGATTCAACGGCAACAAAGACGCGTATATCCAATTGGTTAAAGACTACACAAACGGCAAGAATACGCTCAGGGACTTGCTGTCACGATTAAAAACCGATGCCGATAATGCGCAACTTAATTTTGATATTGCCAATAAATACAACGATCGCGGTGATGATGCAAAGGCCTTGATCTATTTTGAAAATGTGCTCGCTCTGGAATTAGACCACAGTTCCGAAATGTATCTAGAAGCCGAATACAATGTGGCCGAATCAAAGGCGTTTAATGAAGATAATCCCGATTATTTACAGCATTATGCAAAAAACTGCAGCAATAAACATCTGAAATATTACGCTTACAGCAGCCTGACCCGCTTTTTCCGCCTGAAAAAGGACCAGGCAAACGTGATCAGCACCTACGAGGAAGCGCTGGCCGGACTGCCGGACAACGCCTCCATGATGAACAGTTACGCCTGGTATATTTTTCAAAATAAAGTGGATAATTATTACGAACGGGGAATCGATGTCGCCAAAAAAGCCGTGGAAATCGAGCCGGAGGCCGATTCTATCTGGGATACACTGGGGCAACTGCTCTTCGAGGCCGGATACACAGCTAAAGCCATTGAGGCCATGCAGAAAGCGGTGGATTTAGCGCCGGACGAAGCTTCTTCTAAAGAGAACCTGAAGCGATATAAAGCAAGCAAAACGTAATAAGTGTTAGGAGTAAACTCCTAACACAACTACTATCCATATTCCTGCGGTGTTTGGGTTTTGTTCAACGAGTCCTCCGGACAACCCCACTTTGCCATGACGGGTCAGTGAAGCTCGCTGACGCGAGTAATCAACTGCGAAACGATTCGTCAGAGGAAATTTATTCAGAAATTTTTCTGATCTGATATAATTCAATTGGTAAAATATTCTTAAATAATTCAAAATCTTTATCATCGGTAAATATTGGCATATTATATCTGTTGGATATTGAACATATTAAAAAATCGGCATTTGATCCTTGTATTCCATCCTTACGGGCCAGGTTATAATATTCAGCGGCTTTCTCGTAGTCTTGTGTTGTTATCATTAAATCCAGAAAAACTGAGAGATGATTTTTTAGATTTTCATACTGAGTTGTCGATCGAATACCTGATAATAACTCCTGGCGTATTGGCCCTATCATTTGAACTCTAACTTCTTTAATTAATTCAATAAGTTCATTAACAACCGGATTATTTTTATCTATATTTCGCCGTAAAGACTGAGACCATATACAGGTATCGACTAAAACTTTCAAATTTTCATCCGCTGCTCTTTATAATTATAGTCCGGGTCATATTCTATCTTTCCAAATAATTCAAGAACATCTATTTGTTTTCTTCTCTCAATATATTCTATTAATGCTTCAGTAACGACAGCCTTCTTGGTTCGATGCTTTCCAATTACTCGAGCCGATTCTATAAGATTATCATCTATTGCTAAATTTGTCGGCATTGTTTTTATCTCCTTTATCTTACACGAAAAACTTACACATGTATATGTGTAAGTGCAAGTATATTTTTAGAGGGCTTAGTTCCCGCTTGAATGATGCTGTCGGGTGTCTCACAACAGAGACCTCCGTTGAGGCGAAGCAGATTCGCGGAATCATTTCCAGGGATTTAGTATTTGAATATTACAATTCTGGAAATCCCTATCATTTCGAGTAACAAGACATAAATTATATTGTATGGCAGTCGCGGCAATTAATGAATCAATAGAAGGCATCTTTTTACCTTGATTTTCGAGTGTCGCGTTTAATCGTCCCCACTCGATAAATGTATTGATGTCCAGATTGAGTATTCTATCATTGAAACGGAATATTAAATCATTATGCAACCATTCCGTGATTTTGTCTTTTCGTTTAGATGGTTTTAATTTAGATATGCCTTTTTCTAATTCGCCAATGGTAACCACGGAAAGATATAATTGACCTTCTTCAACAGAATTGATCCATTCTGCGACCTGTTTATCCGGTTCAATTTTTACTAACTCTGAAATAACACAAGTATCCAATAAGTAGTTCATAATTCAATGTCTCTTGGAATATCTTTAGAACGACTAAGATCTAACTCAATAGCACTTAATGGAGAATTTCGGAAAAATTGGGATATTTTTGATTCTTTTTTATTTATCTTTTTGTAGTCATTGACAGAAATAAGCAGTGCAGTTTCAACTCCATGTTTAGTTATTATTTGAGGACCACGACGAAGTGCTTCATTTACGACTTCGCTGAATTTTGCTTTTGCTTCTTGTAATTGCCAAACATTCTTCATATCATCTCCTGACTAGTCTAACCAGAACGTAATATGATTTATCATAAATGTCAATACTTTTCATTTATACCGTTGCAAAGATTGATTAGAAATCCCTGTCATATAAGTATGGTTTTTTAAACTTGAAATATCCTCTATGAAAATAGGTGGTGCGACATTAATAAAATTTCAACCGTCTTTATGGCGTCCTTGTTATCAGAATGATTTAAATATTTTTAGTGCTATAGGTATTTTTGATGTTCTCGGTTATGAGACTTTTCATAATTCGAGGGAATTAGTTAGTATCGTATCAAAACATGTTAAAAAACAAGAATCAATTAAATTTTCTAATGTTAACCCGTTGTGTGAAATAAAAACTTGAAAATAAAGAGGTGCATTAGCCTAATAATCCTTAAATTATTGTGTCACAAATCAATAATAAACAAGGAGATAAACTAATGCACAATCTTAAATCTAACTTCGATTTCATCAGGCCTATTGTCAAAGAATCACTATCCAATTTTATCGATTCCAGCGGAAATATCAAAAAAGTCGGCACTAAACCTAAATTCAGTGATTTAGATATTATCACTTTGTCTCTCGTTGCCGATAGCCTATCCATCAATAGCGAGAATCTCTTGTTCAGCAAACTCAGGTCCGAATATCAAGAGGATTTTCCATTATTAATTGATCGTTCCCAATTTAATCGCCGACGTAAACATTTAAGAATAGTTATTGATCTTGTTCGTCAAGCGCTCGTTAATAAACTATTACCGGCAGAAAACACATTTATCCTGGATTCACTGCCTATTGAAATATGCAAATTCGCCCGCGCAAGACGGATCAAAATCTGTCAGGAAAATACTGAAACGGCACCCGAATATGGCTATTGTGCGGCGCAAAAAACGCACTACTTTGGATATAAATTTTGGTTCTTTCGTAATCATGTTGCAAGTCTAGGATTTAAGAGTCCACAATGTTGATGTATTTTCAACCTAAAATAGTAAATATCTTTATAGCCATAAGCCATTCTTTTAAGCCGTTTAATTTTATTGTTGAATCCCTCTGAAATTGCAGAACTGGTCTTTTGTATGAACCAGTTTAGAATATATTGCTTTTTCTCTTTTAGTTTTTCTGCCAAAGT
>JAHJGX010000037.1 GCA_018824205.1 bacterium | reverse complement strand
GTCATTGATGGCCTTGAATTTCTCCTCCGCCAAATTCTGAATTTCCGGACCAAGACTGGCAACTTTATCAGGGTGGTACTTTACCGCCAGGCCACGATAGGCTTTTTTTATTGTCTCAATATCATCTTCGGGGTTCACGTTTAGGATTTCGTAGGCCTGGTTGTTCGTTTTGATAAATATGGATTTTATAGAATCATGGTCTTTGTCTGAAATCCCAAGTCCTGAACAGATATCCTGAATCGCGCGAAGCTCGGTCGGTTTAAATACATTGTCTGCTCCGGCGATTCCGTATAATACATGAACTAGTTCCAGGCGAGAATAATAGTCCATGTGCTGACTTATCTGCCGGGAAACATCATGAATGTTATAAACCTTTTTTAAAATCTCTTTATAGAGATACAAGAGATCCTGGGCGTTTCTTTCACCAAATTTATTGATCAGGTAATTTTTAACGTACTGAACTTCGGACGAGCGGATAGTCTCATCTGATTTATTGACATAAGCAAACAGGGAAAGCATCGCCACGGCAAAGTCCCCTGCCCGCGTATCGCCATAAAGCGAGCTGTCTCCACGAATCGCTCCTCTTCCGAAGCCAGCCGTTTTCGGTTGATTTTCAGAAATCATACCTCCGATATAGGCCCCGAAGATCGCACCAAGCGGTCCAAACAGCGCCCACCCAATTCCTCCACCAATTATGGTGCCGGTCCATTTACCCATAAAAATTCCTTTTACAATATCATTTTTTATCTTCGTAATATATTAACAAAATCCAGAATCAAAAATGGTTTATCTTTTAATAAAAAAGGGGCGAACAACTCGCCCCCTCTTCATAACTCACATTAGTTCATTTATTATCGGAGAGTAAATCCAACCCCAATAGCTGCAGAGTTATATTCGCCCATTGCATATTCTGCATTAATTTGAAGAACAAGGAGCTTGATATTTAATCCAACCGTTGTTCTCAACTTGTTATCGCCCTTAATTGTAAAGTCCTGTTTTTCTCCGTCGCCTGTATCGTATGATGCTGTAAATGATGTGTTGTCAACGCCAATACCAACATAGGGTGTAAACATCAACAGCTTTTTACTGGCATGGATATTAAAATTAACATTGTTTGATGATAATATGTCGCCCATTTTAAAATTTTGATAATAGGCCTGTGCTGCAATATCCACCGGAAACAAAGGAATCGGAATAAACTGGACAAGATCAATTTTAAGACCCGCCCCAAAAGCCGAAATTTCTCCGAGGGCGTCGCCAACATCACCGGGTATAGATATAGCAGGAATTAATCGAATCGATGGCTCAATTCCCATTGGTAAACCTATGCTTGCCTGAATGATTGGAAACGGAAAAATGATGTTATCTAAATTCTTTAGCGCATCAATTGATTTTATCCCCGGAATAGAAGATATGGCAACATCGTCAACAACGTCCGAAATTTCATCGCTCATCGCATCAACGGCCGCTTGAGCCTGGTCATCATACCACGCATCGGTTTGATTTGGAGTCTGATTTATAATGTTTGCTCTCGCTTGATCGAAAATAATGCTCTCAATATACATTTGATCAACCTCAAACGGTTTTGCTTTGCCCCCCAATATCGTTGGCGTTTCTGTGTTGGAAAACAATTGTGACGGATCTAAATCAAGCGTATAATCTCCAACTGTAACCGGAATATTATCCAGGGCCGAAATATCAAAATTATAGGTTGATTGTTCTCCGGTTGGAACGATTCCTATGCCGGTTTTAAAAGAAATATCAAAACCTAACATTTTATGGGTCCTTGCCGTATTGAACAGACCCGCATTCATAGCGGAACCATATCCAGTAACGAGTGGTTGCAGATAGCTCTTACCGTTGGTTTCAACTAATTGTTTAACCTGGTCCATAGAAAAATCTTGAGAAAAGCCGTTTGCAGCTAGCAAAACAATAAATCCAAAAACAAAAATTTTCTTCATTTTTTTATCCTCTCTTAATAGTATTTCCATTTTGATTATATAATCGGTTTAATGTTACACACATGAACTATTAAAATCAAGTTCATTTTATATCTTTTCAGCGCGCCAACACAACTGTTGTGATATAGCCAACAGTCTTGTCGCTTGCGGCGTCTGTGGCCGAACAGCGGACCACATATATGCCGATACGCGCCCTGTTTCCATGTTTACTGGAACCATCCCAATATACCGCCCCCTCGGATGAAGTAGTGGTATTCTTAGCTGGCTCATATATTAAGCGCCCCATTAAATCGTAGATCTGTACCGTCACCCTTGCGCTGGGAAATGGCAGCTTAAAAATGATCGCCACCTCATCATCAGCGCCGTCTCCGTTTGGTGAAAATGGATTTGGACTTGTTTCGATGCCCTGCTTCTTGTCCGCATCATCGTCTATCGCAACAGAGTTCTTGTATCCCGGCGTACCTCCCGATAGATCGGTTGAATACCGCCAGTTACTAATAGTATTCGGGTTACTGAAATACACTCTTTCCAAAGATAAATATTGAGGTACCGCCCATTGAGAATCATAGATCAGACTATCGATCGTTTGGCCGGTTGGATCTTTTAAATAAATAGCATCGGCAGTATTGTTCAAAGAAGGAAATTTCTTCAAAACGACTGTGCCCGATGATTTAACGCGAGCAAAATGAAAAACCGATGAGTCGGCTGCAAATATAAAATGTCCTCCACTCGAAACGGTTTTTTGCTCCTGGATTTCCACTGGTGTGCCGGTATTTTCATCACAAATCATCCAGCCTTCAAGTTGTATTTCTTCTAACGGATTGTAAATCTCAATATACTCAGAATTTGATCCGCTTTCTGTAATGACCTCCCGTGGATTTGCCATAAACTCAGACAACAGAAGAGCGTCCCTCGGATAGGCAGTTCTGATTTCGGTACTCAGGGTATCGTTACCGGGATTCATGTCTTCATTCCAATCAATAAATACTTGCAGCCGGTGGATACCCGATTCAAAAGTTCCAATATTAATCGTTACCGAATCCTGGCCGCCGGGCGCAATTTCACCAATATTTTTTATCGCAATAGTCTGCCTGTTTTCCTGAACGGATATTTTCGCCGAATTACAGCTATTCTGACCTCTATTTGAAAACCAGCAGACAATATTCACTTCCGTTTCAATGTTACCATCATACCGGCCAACCACCATGGAATCCGGTTTCAAGTCGTACAACCTCGGCATAATCGAATTATCGGCGCCCGGTGTTGATCCGCTAACATCCTGGGATTGAGACCAAAACTGCTTTTGCTCACCGGGATCTTCGGGCAATCGTTTTTCCAGAGACACTCCGGGAACGATATCCCATTCATCATTATAGGCCAGGGAATCAATTACGGTCCCGGTCAAATCCCGAAGAATGATTTTATCAGCGGTGTTGCTCAGTCCCGGCCATTTTTCGGGTACGATCACCTGAAAATTGTCCACAGAATTATATTCGAAAAAACTACTGTCCCGGACTAACACCAGAAATTTCCCGCTTTCAAGCATTATCGGTTGTGACAATCCGATGGCGCTACGGCTGTTTTTCAGCGTCCATTCGTTCAAATTGATACTATCTCCGCCACGATGTAGCAGTTCAATGAATTCTACCTGGTCAGAATTTGGGTAGGCTAGAAATTCATTAATTACCACCGACTGTTTCGGAGATGCAACCAACAGATCGGTTGTTATTATATTGTCCTTCGTGTTCTCATCGTCGCTCATGGCAACAATTGCCAAATAGTGGCAGCGCCCCGATTTCTCCGAATAGATTTCACCATCTAACAGGATTGTGGAGTCCGGTAAAAGCGGAGGAATATTGTGCAGACTCCACACCAATTCTCCCAGTGATGCTTTGTTATCTCCGTTGACATCATAATAAACCTCCAGCGAAAACCGGTTTGACTCCTGGCTGCCGGAATTGATAATACCAATTTGAAAGCTTACTGGGCGGATAAGCGCCACAGTTGAATCCACGAACAAAAAGCTTCCCGGGATTATTTTCAGGTCATACTGATATTTTAGAATAGAATTTTCTATTCCCGGAGTTGCCCCGGCAGGATCATCCGAGCTTCCCCAATTAAATTCACTAAGTGCGGGGGCGTTGGGGTCTTTCCTTTCAATGCTTATCCCGGTTGCACCGCCCCATTCCTGCCGGAAACACACCGTTTCGATCACGCGGTCACTCCCGTCCGCCAAAAACAGGGAGTCCGAGGAATTATTAAGTATCGGAAAATTTTCCGGCACTATCAGATTTACAGAAAATTGTGGATAGGTCTGCCGGAAATCCTGTTTGGCCGCCACAATACAAAACCCATCTGCCGTAATAATTTCTGTTTCTGTTGTTATTGTTCGCCACCCGCCACCGGCATCCCGGAAAGTCCATCGATTTAAATTAATATCCATGTCTGATGTATTATACAGTTCAAACCATTCGGATTCTCCGGACTCGGGTACATTCATAACTTCATTTACAACAACACTGTTTTCCGGATATCCTACCACAAAAACACAGCTATCCTGATCATTGGAGGATTGTTCATCGCCGGACAAAAACACCTCGCAAAATACCTGGTAAATTCCGCCCGGCGCTGATTCTGCGAAAAAGGATTTTTTTTGATGGGCCCCGGCTTTTATAGTTGTTTCAAAGTACAGCAATGTATCAATAATTGCTGTTTCGTTCATTTCTTGCGTCATCGGTTTCACGCCCAGATGAATTGAATAGGCGCCAATGTCGGCACACCCGTTGTTCCCGACAACAAATTCAAACTCGACGGGCTCATCATGTACCATATCTTCAGATACGACATAAATCGTATCAATCGAAAGATCATGTGTTTTAACCATCCGGCTGTTCATGTATCCCGGCGTGCCGCCGACGGAATTTTGTGACATCGCCCAATTTCCCGAAACATTACTGTCCCGGTTTGGATCGATTCGTTCCAGCGATACGCCCTGCTGATAACCCCAATTACTTGAATACTTCAACGAATCGATCACCTGTCCGCACAGATCTCTGACAACGATTGAATCTTCAGTATTGTTCAACGTCGGCAAGGAATTTTTACAATGAACATATATTCCATTAATTTCCCAGTAATTTGTGATTGATTCGGTTGACGATAAAAGCACATACTCGGACGGCGGCACCATTATATCCGTTGCCGAGATCGCAACGCGCGATGAATTGTCGCCAATCCGCCAATTCGCCAGATTTACCGTGTCTTCAGATATGTTCAGTAATTCAATCCATTCGCCGCCAAAATCGGTTTTGGGCACATACATAAATTCATTGATGACCATGCAGCCCGTCGGATACAACACATTTAGTAAAAAATACTTCGTATTATTTTCATTGTCATCATCGCCCGATACAACTGAACCTATTATCAGGTTTTTACCAGATTTGACCACGAGAATACGCGGATACAACACAACAGAATCCCCTGGGCCTACCGTTAACACATCTACATATAATACTTCATTTTCCTGCAAAACCGAATCCCGGTTGTTGTCAATTCCTAGATAAAATTCCGCATCATTTATCGTTTCGCGACCGATATTTTTAATATTTATATAGAGATCCGCGGTGCTGCCGGGTTTTGGGCAGGCTGTGTCATCAAGCATCCCGGCACCGCTAACCGCCAGATCATAATCCTTTATCGCCACACTGTTTCTGCGCCCCGGTGTGCCGCCCGTGGAACTTTGTGACAGCGCCCAATTCGCGGAAATATCACCCTCCAGAAGATGATCGATTCGCTCAAGTGATACGCCGGTTCGGCTTCCCCATTCCGAAGAATATCTCAGTGCATCGATCCGATGTTCTACGGCGTCAAATATCACGACAGAATCCGCAGTATTCGTCAATGAAGGAAACTTCTTCGGGATGACGATCGGAATTCCCGCCGGTATATCAAAACCAAGATTTTCACTCGCGGTAATAACGGCAAAAGAGTTCGGCGCAATAAAAACCGCCGAATCCGTCATCACATAAATCATTGTTGTCGAACGTTTGAATGACCACTCTTTCAAATTGACCGGCGAATCCGACCAGTTGAAAAGTTCAAACCATTCCGATTTTCCCGATGCAGGTTGGTACATGATTTCATTAATGACCACACTTTTCTCAGTATAACCGATATAAATCGGCAGGATCAGGAGATTATTGTCCGGAACAGAATCGTCGTCGAATAAAATCCGGCATCTCAGAAAACCGCTACCGGCGAAACTCAACGAAATCGCCAACGAATCCAGCATTTTTCCCAGTGATCGGAGCGAATCGGAATAGATTTTCTCAAACAACGGAAAAAAATATGCCGGAGAATTCAAGTCGGCAGTGTAATCGATCTCAACGTTATAACCTGTAACGGTTTGAATTCCGTTATTTTCAAGGCAGAATGAAAGCCGGAGCAGATCACCGGACAAAAGTCGATTTGGTTTCAGCGCTGTTCTGAGCGTGTCCCACTGAAGATCGAAATTTTCCAACAGATTTGAATTTGGTTGTCCGGGAGTCGCGTCTTCAGCAGAACGAGACAGCGTCCAATTCAAAGGTGAACTGCTTAAAATCAACGGATTCTTCCGTTCCAATGATACGTTTGTCCAGTAACCCCATGTTTTCGAATAACCGAGCGCGTCGATCCTTCGACCGCAAAGGTCTTTGATGATGATCGAATCAGTCGTATTGTTGAGAGCAGGAATCGGCTCGCAACTCTTGAGAAAGAAAGGTTGATTTCCCCAAAATCTTAAGAACAAGGAATCGTTTGCCACCACAGCAAATTCATCCGGCGGCAGGATAAAATCCGTTTTTGTCAAAATCACTGTTGTGGAATTGTCCGACAACATCCAGTAGCGAAGATTCACCGTATCTGCTGAAACGTTTAACAATTCTACCCATTCACCGCCTGTTCCCGAAGACGGACAATACATGAACTCGTTGATTGCCAGACAATGTAACGGAAACGGAATCCGCGGGTCTAAAGTTCGCCGATTATTCCCCAAATCATTGTCCAAACTGCAGTCAGCCTCGGCGATCAATCGGTGAACACCCGGTTGAGAAAGTGTAATCGCCCGTTGAAATGTTACGGAATCCCTTGGGTTGATCGACTCAATTGATGAAAACGTGATTTCACTGCCGTCCAATACGCCATCGTTATCAGAATCATCGCCCAGGCGGATCAAAACGGAATCGCAGATATTTATGCCGATATTCTTTACGGTGAGTGAAAGCTCTATCGATTTTCCGAAATCCACGAGAGAAGGATCCGTGATCAGACGAAATACTGACAGCGACATATCAAACGGTAACGGTGAAATGCTGTTACGGAAACCGGGCGTACCGTATAAAACACGGCTGTTTCCCCAGTTTTCTGACAAATCCGAACCATCCGGATAAATTCTTTCGTCGGAGAAGCCGGAAGATTGATCAGGTGTCGTCACGACACTGCTGAGTGTGTCGCCTTCAGGAGAAATTAGTAGAATATCATTTGGGGATGAGTTGTTCATACCGCTGGTACCATTGTAAAAATTCGCCGGTATTATCACAAGCAGGGTAGTATCCGGAATCAGTGCGTCATAGGTTTTAGATTTATGATTCAGCAGATAATCTTTCTCCATGATCAATGCAAATGCGTGAGAATGAAGTCGGAAGCCGTCTGTTGAATCTACCGCCTCTAGGCCCGATGTTACGCCGTTGACCGACAACTTCATGCCGTTGAGAGCCGCGGTCGAATCACCGGTATTGTATAGCTCGATGAACTCGTCGTAATCATCGATACCGACGGCGTCAAACATTACCTCATTTATAGTAATTGTCTGGGCGGTCGTTGCGCTTGACAGAAATAGGCAGAGTAAAATTAGACGTGCCTGATAAATCTTTTTTATCATCAATAATTTAAACCTGTAATGCTACCCTGCAATTTTATGAGGCAAATCACATAATGTCAACATTAATATTTTATTGGACATCATAAAGAAAATGGTTGACATCTAAAACAAAGGCATCGAAATTTAATTCACACAAAACCGATGGCGCTGTAAATATTGAGTGAAAGATAACGTAATTGAGACCTTTTTCAAATAAATCCTTACACGGCGTTGCCGGTATCACTGTGGCGCTGTTAATTGTATCGACGTCCGTGCGGGCACAAAACACGCAGGGTTATACGCGAAAATCAATTTCTCATACCACAACAATTTTATCTGCTGGCAATTTTAGTCTTGCCGCCACCGAAGAGCGCCTCTTTTTAAGCGCAATAAACACCGGAATACAGATACCGCGTTTTGACTACAATCCTCTGCCGGAAAACATTCAGGCGTCTTTCAAGAAAAGATTATCTCAGGATAAACACATTTCCGAAAACGATCTCGAGGCCGTTATCGGCGAGACAATTGTGCCGGAAATTCTAAAAATACTCGATTTCAATAAAGAAATCCGCGCCCAGAATTTAGTCACCGAGACCCAGCGCAACTCATTTATCGCCCTGAAAGCAAAGGATTCCGGTATCACCAGCCAGCAGCTGGAACAGATTATGAATTCTTCCTACATCTATATTCCGTTTATCAATAACTATAAAACCGAAAAAAACAGTGACAAGGACGAAATTAAAGTTTCACTTTCCGGGGGCCTATTATGGTATCAGGTTGTCCCCGGTGAAAATCCCCGTGCCGAAAAGCTGGCTCGGCTGACGTCTGAGGCTTATTCCAGCGCGAAAACCGACGAGTCACAACGAATCAACGGACAACCGGTGTCTCCTCGAGAATACGCATTCTGGAGCGCCGCCAATACGTTGGCCATGAATCTGGAAATTAAAACCAGGGAATTGGATATGTTTAAACTGTCCGCTCCGATTGTGGAGATTCAACGCCGCAAGATCGGATTTCCGCTTGGATGTGCCGAGGGCATAAAGCTGGACGATCCCTTTTTCGTAGGGGAGTGGCTGGAAACCGAAACGGGGAAAATTAAATTCAAAACCTCCGGATTTGTGCGCGTGAGCACAGTTTCCGACAACCGTCAATCCGACGGACAACTATCGCGGGCCGTGGCCATCAAAAAGGGTGATTGGTCACGTGGAATGATGATCACCGAACATCCAAGATTGGGAGTTGATATTGCAATGAAGCCGCGCTGGTTCGAAATAAATGTGGAAAGCGGATTTATGATGAATACTGAAAAGGGATTTGTCGTATATTTCGACGATTACAGCGGTAGTGCCATCGGGCTTGATCTGAATTTTCAGTGGAACATTGCCAGCCTGGTGAAAAAACGGCAAAACTTTCTTGTTTTCGGTGGTACGGTTAGTGCAATCCCGGTTGAAAGTACTATCATAGACTTCGATTTTGATGATCCCGATTGGAGCTTGCTGGATTTACTTCCAACCCACAATTGGATTGCCGGATTGTATTACGGATATGCCGGCTATCTAAAACGATACTATCTTGGCCCGTTTGCTATTCATGGCGAAGCAAGCATTGGAACCCAGATCGTTTCTACCGGCAAGGTCCGTGGGGTTGACTACGAGGGCGAAAAAGTTACTATTTCAAATTATACAATTGGAGTCCGACTGAATGTTGGTCTTGAATATGCCGTGAATATCGATTGGAACGTGGGCGTCTTTGCCGGGATTCAGGCCTTTCCGCCACTGGATTGGTGGACGGTTAAATACGATGACGAGGAGATAGATATCGATAATGTTAGCTGGGACCCTCCAAAATTTTACAGTTACAGTCCGACCTTCGGAATATACATCCATTTTTCACCACCGACCCTGCCATTCAATCCGGCGGCAATCATTCAAAACCAGATGAAAAACCTAGGGAATTAACCATGAAATATCTATACGGTTTTATATTGGTCTTCTCAATAATTCTACACACTACATTTGCCACCAATTTACCGCGCGCCCGGGAAGCGACATTGATCGAGGTGTCTTCGCCCACAGAGGTTTTGATAAAAGCCGCCGGTCTGGGCATTGATAAAAAGCACAGCAAGCCTAAAGCTGCAGTTCTTGATCAAAGCGCCAATGACGATGCCGCCAAAACCGCGGTCTGGTTCGTACTGATAGGAGGCAGCGATCCGCTCATTCAAACGGAAAAAGAAAAGGTCGCTTTTCAGAAAATTGAAGAGGCGTTTTTCGGAATTGACAACATTCGTAAATTCATTTCCTGGGAGGCCGACTATTACGACAAGCGCCTGAAAACAGACGGCGGCAAGTCCCTGAAAATTGAAAAATCCTTCAAAATCAACAAAGCGCTTCTTGAAGAATATTTAGTCAATAAGTCCGTGTTTCAAAAATTTACCAATATATCCGCGTCGGTCGGCATGCCGACGATTATGGTGATTCCGGAATCCAACAACGACATTGCTCCGCTGGATCTTCTTACTCAAAATCCGGACATTAAAAAAGGCGCCGAAGTTATCGAAGCATACCTTTCAGCAAAACAGTTTTCGGTAGTTGTTCCCGAGCAGCAACAGGTTCTCCAGGAATTGAGCTCTACTCAATTCGCGCTTGGCGGCTCCGACGACGATTACAGTTATTTGCTGGCCCTGTCGATCGGAAGCGACGTATATGTCTCCTACAATATATCCATATCAACGCGAATAGTGGGGACGTCAGACGTGAAAAAGGCGGTTGTCGGCTGCCGGGCCTACGAAACGACAACCGGTCGTCTGCTGGGCACCGAAACCGGCTACAGCCAGGAACGGCCCTCGGCGACCAATGCGGCCCTGATAGAAGAGGCCATGAGTGATGCCGTTGATAAAGTCATCAGCCGCATTATAAATTACTGGAAAACGGATCTCAAACTGGGAATCCAATACAAATGTATAATCAATGTCAGCAATGTATTCGACTCCGAACAAGCTGAAGAGATCATCTTTGCCGTTGGCGATGCCTGTAAATCCGTCGCTTCATTGCTAAAAGAAAATACGGTGGCCGATCACACCTATGATATATCCCTTTGGGTCAACCCGGAAAAATATCCGGCGGTCTCCGATATTTATAGGGCAATAAAAGCATCTTATACCGGCGAAGGAATTGTCAAAAGAGTTTCTATTTCTCGAAAATTAATTCTCCTGTCTGTCGAAGAAGAGTAGGGGGAAATTGTGATAAAAAAACAAGCAACCAACGTATTTTTCCTGTTATATATCAGCACAACTCTTTTTGCGCAAGCTCCAAAATGGGCCGAAACAAACAGTCACACAAACTATCCCACGTCTAAATATTTACTTGGCGTTGGGATCTCTGACGATAAAACCCAGGCAGTCGAACTCGCCCGGGCTGACGTTGCCAAACAGATTCAGGTAAAAATCGAATCTGAACTTGAAACCATGGAGCAGGAAATCGGTACCGACGATAAACATTCTGTTCGGTCGGAAATAACCTCCCGGACAAAGTCTGTTGTCTCTGAAACGGTGGCTGGAATAGAGATAAAGGAAACCACGCGGGTCAAGGGAAAATATTATGCGCTGGCGGTATTAAACAAGCAGAACTACTTAGCGGGACTAGAACAAAACATGAATGACATTTCCTCCGCGACGGCACAATATATCCAAAGTGCCCGTGATCTCATCCGGCAAGGCAATGTTTTTACGGCGCTTGAGAATTATTTTTCAGCCCAGAGTGAAATTCCTGAATTTTACGTAAAACGCAGTCTATATACCGCCCTATCGGGTAAAAATTATGGAAACACAAACACCTTGTCGCCGGCCGATATTCTGGCAGAAATTCGCACATTGTTCTCTGGAATTCACGTTGAAATAATTGGGGGCGATAATCAAATCGGACAGATTGGAACCGTTCTAAAAGAGCCGGTTATTGCAAAAATATATTATTTAGACGAAACGGGACAAGAGTTTGGTCTTCGGCAGTTTCCTTTAGTTGTTAAATATACTTACGGTGAAATAATCGGTAAACCCAAGACGGATGATGGTGGTTCAGTTTCTTTAAAAGTCGTCGCATCGCCGGGCGGAACAGTTGTATTCATACCGGATTTTAAAACAATACCGGATCGGTTTAGCGACGATCTCCCAAAAATACAGGCAGTGGCCAATTACACCGTATTGTCTTCAAACATTGCTGTTTCCATTAATATTCTAAATGTTTCCGGCCAACCGGACCCGGAGCTCAATAAAACCGTCAGCGGGCTGGTTAATGAAAACGGCTATAAAACAGATTCTTCCGCGCCGCTACTGATTCAGGGCCAAACAACAATATCCGATGAAAAGATAATCAACTCGCCCGCCGGCAAACAATACTTTATTGAGACGGAGCTGCGTCTCTCCTTAATTGATATAAATTCCGGCGTTCAGCTAGCCTCCGTTACGGGTTCGGGAAAAGGATTGGTAATCGGATCCCGGGACAAGGCCATCCTGAAAGCATCCGAGAACATCGTTTTCACAAAATCAAAATTTGCCACCTTTTTACAGGCCGCAAACAAACCATAGATATGCTTTATTACAACAAATGAAAGGAGCTTAAAATGAAAAAGCTAATTGTAATTGCACTGCTGATTCCGATTGCATTTATGCTGATGGATTGTGGTGGAAAACCAAAGGCCAAAATGAATGACATTCCGGAATGGTATCTCAATCCGCCGATGGCCGAAGACGCCATTTATGAGGCCGGTGATGCCGCCAAACAAAGCATGGGGCTTGCCAAAGAGGCCGCCGATGCACGCGCCCGCGATGCGGTTTCCCGCACAATTGAGGTGAAAGTATCCAATATGCTGAAAAACTTCATGCAGGAAAGCGGAATTGGCGCAGACGCCGAGGCGCTCGAATTCACTTCGTCCGTAAGCAAACAGGTTTCAAACAATGTTTTGAATGGAGCCCGGATTGTAAAACGGGAAATGAAAACCGAGGGCGCAATGTATCATGCCTATTCGCTGGCGGAGTACAATCTGAACAGCTTGATTCAGGAAACCGTCGACGCCGCCAAAAAACAAAAAGCGCTTTATAACGAAGCCAAGGCAAACCTCAGTTTTGATGATCTGGAAAAAGAAATTCAAAAACTCGACGCTGTCGGTAAGTAAACTATCACGCCCGCCGCTTTATGCGGCGGGCTTTTTCTCTTATGCAGACACGTTTATTGTTATCAACTTTGTTTCTCTTTGGCGCTGTTGCCTTCTCGCAAACCATCATCCCCGAGTGGTTTGAAGAACTCCCGAAATCTCCCGCGGGCACTCAATTCGCGGTTGGGTATTCCGGAAAATATGTCGATCGGTCTCTCGCACGTGAAGCGGCGGCTTCCCTGGCAATTTCCAATATGGCCAAACAGCGGGAAACCCGCCTCGTTTTTGAGCTGGAAGAATTCGCCGACGGGCGTTTCCGGCTGATGAATCCATCTTTTGAATTATCTTATGATGAAACAACAATTTTAAATGTTCTTGATAATTACACTGTCATCGATTCGTCTATTACCAATGACGGCTATTTTGTCTTGATCGCTTTCCCTAAAATTGAGACACGAATTCGTTTCTCTTCCAACGACAAAGAGTGGGGAGAGCGGCCCATATGGACAAAAAAACTTCCCGCGGCCAAACACTATAATTTTGGTGTCGGAATCGTATCAAACTATTCGTCCTGGGTCCGGGCCTGGAAGGATGCGGATGAATACGCCCGCTTTGATCTCGGTAAAAACATCAAAATTGAGGCTCGTTCAATTCATACAACAAAGCGGGACAATCAATATATCATTGAGTCAAAAATAATTCATCAATCCTTTGATGAGAAAATTGCCAATTCGGAAATTGTTTCACGGTGGTACGACACTAAAAATGATGTCTACTATTCTTTGTGCCGTCAATTACGCTGAGATTTTCCTGGACTAAAACATTCCGAAAAGATTTTTTAATAACTCGTCTTTCTGTTTTTTTGATAAAGATTCACAAAGAAACAGCCCGGCCGATCGTAGTGATTGGTGCTTTGCAACAATGGCCCCCGCGAAAACATCCCTTGAAAGGACAATGTCGTTTCTGAGCGCTATTATCCTTTGTTCCAGATCTGTTCTAATGTGTAAATCCTTCGGGACCAGAAGCGTTGCATCGCAAGTATTTATTCCGGCGTTTTCACAGCTGGATTTCAGCCTTGCTGAAAGATCGGCATTATAGAGCTCTGTCATATCCGGGAAGCGCGTACCAAGAGCATTGTTGTTGGGGCCGATCAAGGGATTCTCGCCAGACAGATTTATATGGTCCTTAATAATATAGGCCCGGGGAGATTTATCATTCATATCCGGATATTTTCCGATAAAAATAAAATCCTTTACACCGATTAATGCGGTAATTTTTGTAATATCTTTCCAGATATTATCACAGTCTTTATTTATTTGCCAACAGATAATTGATTTTTTATTTACAGATATAATTTGAGCGCTGGCGGCCTGATTGGAAAAAACCGTTTTGCCGGGTATTTCCATTTCAATAGTTGAAACAATGGCCGCAACCGGCATTTCTGAAATATGACAGTTTTTAAATTCGCGAACAATGTTCTGAATATTTTCGCTTTTCATAACAACTCGTCGTTTTGATCATTTTCTTCAGCATGGTCATCTGTCACGTTATTCAGCATATTTATTAAATCTTTTTGCTTGCCAAGAGCATCGTTCAAAGATTTCACCAGACGGTCCTTTTTATTTCGAAGCGCCGTTATTTCTTCTGTTTCCTTTTCCTTTTGCAATTTGGCCCGCCCAATGACATCGGAGGCCAGTTTATCCGCATCGGCAATTGTTTTTTGGGCCTTTTGTTCGGCTTCTTTGATAAGATCGTCGGGGGACTTGATTTTCATGTCTTTCAACTGTTTTTCAATCGGTTCAAGTTCAATGATTCTCGCTTCCAGTTTTTCAAATTCATCAGCAATCATTTCCAGAAAATATCTCACTTCAACAGGGTCAAAACCACGGAGCGTTTTATTAAATTTTCTTTCAAGGATATCGTTCTTTTGAATCATTTTTTAACTCCCGATCAATGTTCCCGTGATCCAAAGATTGCTCGTCCAAGGCGGACCAATGTCGAGCCCTCTTCGATAGCAATTTCAAAATCGTCACTCATCCCCATGGACAGCGCATTTATAGCACCCGGAAAATGAATCGCCAGATCATCAAAATGGCTTTTCATTTTCTTAAAAGATGCTCGGATTTTTACTTTATCCGTTGTCAGCGGGCCAATAGTCATCAGGCCCCGAAGATTCAGTCCGGGCAAGGTCATTATTTCTTCGGCTGCCGGTATAATTTCATGCTCCGACAGACCAAACTTGGAAATTTCTCCGGAAATATTCACTTCCAGCAAAATATCGCTGCTTTTTGCTTTACCGGTGGCCGCCGTGGATATCCGTCGGGCGATTTTGACAGAATCAACCGACTGGATGCAATTAAACTTTTCAACTGCCTGTCCGGCCTTGTTGGACTGCAAGTGCCCGATCATGTGCCAGGATATGTTGTGAAATTTACTATTTATAACATCTATTTTAGGAATCGCTTCCTGAATCCTGTTTTCGCCCAGCTGGAAAATCCCGCTTTTTATCGCCAGTGCAACTATATCCGGGGACCAGGTTTTTGTTACGGCAATCAACTCAATGTCGTGAGCACATCGACCTGAAAGCTCTGCGGAAGATTTAATCTTTTCTCTAACCAATTCAAGGTTT
The DNA here is from genome assembly GCA_018824205.1 of bacterium. Lineage (GTDB taxonomy): Bacteria > Fidelibacterota > UBA2242 > UBA2242 > UBA2242 > B118-G9. Next base: position 7,169 of record JAHJGX010000037.1, on the reverse strand, counting down.
TGAGATATAATTTGAGATCTATTTTCCGGAATCATAATCTATGCCCGGTTTATAATGGCGATTATTCGTCCATCTCTTCGTCAAGCAGAGACGTTTGATCGTTGCCATTTTCTTCCTTTTCATCATTCGATTCAAGAATTCTGGTGACCGCAGAAATAGAATCGCCGTCATCCAGTTTAATCAGGCGAACCCCCTGTGTGTTCCGGCTGATTGTCCGGATCATCGCAACGGGCAGTCTGATCAATACGCCCTTTTCTGTGATTATCATCAGGTCGTCTGTGTCAACCACTTCGCGCAGCGCAACCATCAATCCGTTTCGGGCTGTAGTTTTGAGAGTAATGACCCCGACGCCACCCCGCTTAATTATCGGGTAATCGATGATGTCGGTGCGTTTTCCATACCCGTTTTCGGAAACAGCCAGGAGCGTTCCACCTTCCCGTTTCACAATAACCATCCCGACGACAAAATTGTCCTTGCCCGGCAAATTAATACCCTTGACGCCGGCAGCCGTTCTGCCCATGGATCGAACGTCAGATTCTTTAAAACGAATTGACTTACCATGGGATGTTCCAAGTATAACATCCTGATCTCCGTCGGTTAGCAAGACATCAATCAGGTCGTCATCGTCTCCCACATTGATTGCCCGAATACCTGTTCTCCGAGGATTCCCGAATGCCGAAAGGGTGGTCTTTTTAATTGTGCCCTGCTTGGTAACCATGACAACAAAATGATTCTCGTCAAATTCTTTTACGCTTAATACGGCGCGCACCTGTTCTCCCGGCTCCGTTTCGATCAGATTGACAATGGCGCGACCGCGGGAGGCCTTGCTGCCCCGGGGAATCTCGTGCACCTTAAGCCAGTATATTTTACCGCGGTTGGTAAAAAACATCATATAATGGTGGGTGCTGGCAATAAACAGATTTCTGACAAAATCTTCGTCTTTGGTCTGGGCGCCCGTTGAGCCCCTTCCGCCACGGTTTTGCCGGCGGGAAATGTCTACCGGAAAGCGTTTGATAAAACCGTTATGGGTGATCGTAATGACCATATCTTCTTCGGCAATCATATCCTCGATAGAAAATTCCCCATCATCTTCAATAATTTGGGTCCGTCGTTCGTCGCCATATTTTTCACGTACTTCCGAAATTTCGTTTTTCAGAATTTCCATACGGAGCAGTTTGCTCTCTAAAATCTCCTTCAGCCGGGCAATCAGCTTCAAGGTCTCTTTATACTCTGCGACCACCTTGTCGACTTCAAGACCGGTCAGTTTCTGCAGGCGCATATCCAGAATCGCCTGGGTCTGTCGGTCGGACAGTTCAAAACGCTCCATGAGGTTAATTTTTGCGTCGGCCGGGGAGGAAGACGCCTTAATAATAACGATCACCTCGTCGATGTTGTCCAATGCAATTTTCAAACCTTCGAGAATATGTGCTTTTTCTTCGGCTGCATTTAATTCAAACTGAGTTCGTTTTACAATAATTTCGTGACGAAAATCGATATAATGTCCAAGAATCTCTTTCAATGATAGTTGTTTTGGTATACCGTCAACCAGGGCCAGCATATTTATACCAAAACTGTCCTGAAGCTGAGTGTGACTATATAGCTGGTTTAAAACAACTTCCGGTATGGCGTCGCGTTTGATTTCCACCACGACACGGATTCCGTCTTTATCGGATTCATCTCGAATGTCCGAAATACCCTCAACAACCTTATCGCGAACCAGGTCCGCAATTTTTTCAATCAGCCTGGCCTTATTAACCTGATAGGGAAGTTCGGTAATAATAACGCTGTCTTTTCCAATTTTACTTGTTTCAACAAAGGCCTGAGCGCGGATTTTTATAATCCCTTTTCCGGTCTCATATGCACTTTTTATCCCTTGCTTGCCCAGAATAATGGCCGCCGTTGGAAAGTCCGGCCCGGTCACAAACTGCATTAAATCTTGAACCGTCGCGTCAGGATTGTCGGCCAGAAAAATAATCGCATTTGTTATCTCGGTAAGATTGTGCGGCGGTATGTTCGTGGCCATACCGACGGCGATACCGCTCGAGCCATTAACCAGCAACAGCGGAACGGCCGCAGGGAGAACAGATGGCTCGGTTAACGAATCGTCAAAATTAGGCACAAACCGAACCGTTTCCTTATCGATATCTTTTAATAATTCTCCGGAAATTCGACTCATCCGGGCCTCTGTATAACGCATGGCCGCGGCATTGTCCCCATCAATCGATCCAAAGTTGCCCTGGCCGTCAACAAGCGGGTAGCGCATCGAGAACAGCTGGGCCATCCGTACCAGTGAATCGTACACCGCAGCATCACCGTGCGGGTGATATTTACCCATCACTTCGCCGACGATACGCGCACATTTCTTCGTTGGCCGGTTATACGGCAGACTTAAGCCCGACATGCCGTACAGAATCCGTCGATGGACCGGTTTCAGGCCGTCTCTGACATCCGGAAGGGCTCGCGACACAATAACGGACATAGAATAATCCAGATACGCGTCACGCATTTCCTCGTCAATATTAACAGATATAATTTTATTTCTTTGAAACTCAATATTTACTTGTTTCTGTTTACTCATTTTTAAACATCCAAATTTCTAACATATTTTGCGTTTTTCTGAATGAAGTTCCGCCTTGGTTCAACGTCTCCGCCCATCAATGTTGAGAAGGTTCTGTCGGCCTGCGAGGCATCTTCAATCGTGATTTTTACAAGGGTTCGTGTTTCCGGGTCCATTGTTGTAGACCAAAGCTGTTCCGGATTCATTTCCCCAAGACCTTTATAGCGCTGAATGTCGATTTTTGAACTGCCTTCTTTTTTGTAGCGTTTTATTAATATGTCCCGCTCGTCATCATCGTAAGCATAAAATTCTTTGCGGCCCCCGGGAGAGACTTTATAAAGAGGTGGCTGGGCTATATAAATATGCCCCTCCTCGACCAAACGGGGCAGATAGCGGTAAAAGAACGTCAATAATAAGGTGCGAATATGAGCTCCGTCAACATCGGCATCGGTCATAATGATGATTTTATTATAGCGAAGTTTATCCATATTGAATTCTTCCTCGCCAAAACCGGTTCCCACGGCTGTAATAATAGTTCCTATTTCATTATTATTTAAAACCTTATCAATCCGTGCCTTTTCGACATTAATAATTTTACCGCGGATTGGAAGAATTGCCTGATATTTGCGGTCGCGTCCCTGTTTTGCACTGCCGCCTGCCGAGTCTCCCTCGACGATATACAGCTCGCAAAGACTGGGATCTTTGGTCGAACAGTCCGCTAACTTTCCGGGTAAATTACCAATTTCCAGGGCGCTTTTCCGGCGGGTCAGCTCGCGGGCTTTTTTGGCCGCCTCCCGGGAGCGGGCGGCGCTGAGACTTTTTTCAATAATTCGTTTCGCTTCCCCGGGATGCTGTTCCAGATACTCTGACAATCCTTCGGTAACAACCGAATCGATAATTCCCTTCACTTCGGAATTCCCAAGTTTCGTCTTTGTTTGCCCCTCGAATTGTGGTTCAGGTACCTTAATACTGAGGACGGCCGTCAATCCTTCTCGGACATCCTCGCCGGAAAAAGTAAAATTGTCTTTCTTAAAAAGTCCGTTTCGCATTGCGTAATTATTTAATGTTCTCGTGACGGCCGTTTTAAATCCGACCAGATGAGAACCGCCCTCTACCGTATTTATATTATTGACAAAAGTGAAAATATTTTCCGAATAAGATGTGTTATACTGTAGCGCAATTTCAACTGGGACGCCATCTTGTTCTTTGTCAATAGTAATCGGTTTTCCAATAATCGATGGTCTTGTTTCATCAAGATATTTTACAAATTCCGAAAGGCCACCTTTATAAAGAAATTTCTGTTCGTTCCCGTCGCGCTCATCTTTTAAAACCATTTCAAGATCTTTATTCAGAAACGCTAGTTCTCTGACACGATGTTCTATAATCTCATATTCCCACAGAAGTTTTTTAAAGATTTCTTCATCGGCCAAAAAACGCGTATAGGTCCCCCTTTTCCGGGTTTTCCCGGCCTCGGTAAGTTTACCGGTTGGAATACCTCTCTGGTAGGACTGGGAATATATATTTCCATCTCGATAAACCTCAACGGTCAATTGCTCGGAAAGGGCGTTTACCACCGACACGCCAACACCGTGCAGTCCACCAGAGACTTTATAGGTACCCTTATCAAACTTTCCTCCGGCATGTAAAACCGTCATAACGACTTCAAGGGCGGGTTTTTTCTCTGTCTTATGCATATCAACCGGAATGCCTCTGCCGTTATCCAAAACACTGACCGAGTCATCTTTATGGATTGTTACAATTATTTTATCACAATAACCTGCCAGAGCTTCGTCTATTGAATTATCAACAACCTCGAATACTAGATGGTGAAGACCTCTTTTTCCGGTATCTCCGATATACATTGCCGGTCTTTTACGAACGGCTTCCAGACCTTTTAGTACAGTAATTTTTTCAGCACTGTATTCAGCTGATTCTGCAAATTTTATTTTCCCTACCGTAACACAATCTCCTTAATTTTGACGTCGATTAATTTACTATTTATTTTTTCTAATAACTCATTTTTATGAAACATTAATTCATTTCTCCAGGTCGGTGAATCAACGGAAATATAGAGTTTTCCATACAACACTTTTTCCGCCCGGGTATGATTGGCAATTGTTTCTCCCACAACGCTTTCCCAAAGTGATACCGCTTCCCATTGCCGGACCGGCGTGGATATTTTCATTTTTTTCAGCATCTTATCGATTGCTTTACCGATCGATATGGCCATTATGATAACCCTATCGGTAAATGAGACACTTTGTGCTCATATTTACTTAAATCAAAATCTGCCCGTTTTAATACCGTCATATCGGTAGCTGTAATAAATGTTTGATTAGCAAACCCGATTTTGTCAATAATATTCATACAGTGTTTTTTATCTAAAAGCGCAAATAAATCGTCCAGTAAAAATATTACTTTTTCATTAATGTTTTTTTCAATAAAAATACCTTCCGCCAGTTTTAAGGCCACTAAAAATATTTTATGTTCACCCTGGGAGCCGGTGAAACGGATATCCCTTTTTTCAAAAATAAACATAACCTGATCAAGGTGCGGTCCGGATCCTGTTCTTCCATAAATAATATCCCTTTCAAATTTTGATACGAGTTTTTCTTTATACTCATTTATAAAATTTTCACCTCCATCGCTAATATTCGGAATGATTTTAATTTGCACCGGTTTTTTAATATGTGATAAAGAGTTAAAAATACTCTCAAATACAGGATTAAACTCTTCTATAAAACCGGTTCGCATCTTCTGTATCTGAAACGCATGTTCAATTAAAAAATCATCAATCGTCTCAATATAGGAATCGTAGGCTTTTCTGTTTTTTTCCTTAAATCCGGATAACAATAAATTACGCTGATATAAACGTTTTTTAAACTCTATTAATAGTAAAAGGTATTCTCTGTTTATTTGCGACAGAATACGATCAATGAAATTTCTGCGTAAAGAGGGACCACCTTCAGTAATTTTTTGATTATTGGGAGATAGAATAATTACCGGAATTTTCCCGATTATATCCGTCTTTTTTTTTAATTCAACCTGATTATAAAACAGTTTTTTACCTTCTGTTTTTGAATAATTTAAATTGACTATTAATTCCTTTATTTCCGAATCATTAAACGTTCCAAATATCTGAAAGTAATCATTCCCGTATTGAACAACATCACTATTGTTGTGAGTCCTGAAACTTTTTGTTAAAGATAAATAGTGGATAGCTTCCAATAATGTAGTTTTTCCGGATCCGTTATCCCCTAAAATAATGTTTAAATTATCACAAAAATCAAAATTTTCATGATTATAGTTTCTGAAATTATTCAGTTTCAGTTTGGTAATTTTCATTTACTGCGTAAAATCTTCTAACCGTACTCGGAAAAATTTAAAAAAGGTTTCGGTATAAACACGTTATTCATTTAAACGTATTGGCATCAGTAACATCGTAAAATCTTCATTTTCCTTTTGTTCTTCCGGAAGTATTAAACAGGCACTTATTGAAGATTTTAATTTCAGAATGACATTATTTGTATCAACATTTCTTAATATTTCTTTCAGGTATTCTGCATTATAACCAACAACCATATCATCACCAGAATAATTGATATCAACCTCTTCATCCGCCGACGTCCTTGATTCCTGGTTTACGGTACTAATTTTTGTAATATTTTTACTCAACGACAGAGAAATTTGATGTGTCGTTTTATTTGAAAAAATAACAACACGTCGAATTGTTGATAGCAGACTGTTTAAATCCATACTTATTATTTTATCATTATCTTTAGGAATAACACTTTCATAATCAGGAAAATGTTCATCAATTATTCTGGAATATATAACCGTTGAATCCAATTCGACTTTTACATGGTTTTCACTAATGGATAATAAGGTGGTCCCTTCCGAATCCAGATACCCCAGTAAAAGATTCAAAAATTTGACCGGAATAATAACTTCACCCTCATAGGCTTCATTTTGAAAATCCTGTCGGATCAGACAAACCAGGCGATGACCATCTGTAGCAACAGTTCGGATCTCATGACGTTTTATTTGAAAAAGCACTCCCATGAGCGCAGGTTTTAATTCATCTTTACTGACGGCAATTATGGTTTTTTGAATCATTCTTCGCAATGTTGAGTTCTCAATTTCAACATCATTAAAATTTGATATTTTAGGAAGAGAGGGAAATTCATCTCCGGGTCTTCCCATAATTTCAAAAACACCTTTTCCTGATTTTAAAGTACAGGCTCCTTCGGTATCCGATGATAAAATCAGTTCGCCTTCTTCCGCTTCATTAATAATATCGTAAATAATCCGCGTAGGAAGAGCAACGGCTCCATCTTCTTTACCATTGACGTTCAAAGTCGCATTCATTGTTATTTCAATATCGGAAGACCGTAAAGTCAGTTGATTTTCTTTAATATCAAATAGGATACTGTTTAAAATAGGCATCGTTGAACGTGTTGGAGAAACTTTGGATACTTTTTGAATATGTGAAAGAAGATTGTTTTTATCCACTGAAAACTGCATTTTTGTACTCCTTTTTAAATCATATCACGTTGAGTGATTTTACCAAAATATAGGTATTTTTACAAGATATTTTACTGTATCTACTTAT
>JAHJGX010000002.1 GCA_018824205.1 bacterium | reverse complement strand
TCTTTTCTAAATGAACTGGATTGGGATACATTGAAGAATCTCAAGGAATTATTGAGCATGCCCTATCTACGGGCAGAGAAGAAGGGGCTGACGAAACAGATAAACATATCGCGAGTTGATGATATAAAGACCTTACTACAGGTTCAGATTAATGAGCCGTTGTGCTATATGGATTATTTATGGAATTCAACATTGAATCGGATAAACGTAGAAATTAACAGACTCAGAAGCGACACCAAACCTGTCAGCGATTGGGCTGATCAGATTGGATTAAGCATTATCCCGAAAGAACTGGAACCTCAGTTGAACAGAGAGATCAAACAGATCCAGGGATTAATCAATATCTGGGTTGGTATTGGAAAAGGAAACATTGATTCAAAACTGGGAACCGAGGCTATCACAACAGCATCCAAAACATTCAGCACTATTGCCAAACGGGAAGCACTACGAGCCTATCTCACCAGAACCACCAGTACCGGTGGATTTCTGGTTCATCTTGGATATGGTCAACTGGCTGGGATATTCGGCAACGAACTTCGCTATACGATGAAAGATAAACCTGGTCAGTTAATGCGTTTTTGGACCAATGATAATATCGTCGCTGATTTTCAGGTAGTAGAAGATTTCAATATCGATTCTGGTATTCCTCATATTAATGGTACAGTATTCATCCCGGAAGATGGTATTGAGAATTACCTGGATAATTGTACAGTTTTAAAAGCAATTCCCTATCTTGGTAAAGACGGGCAATTCACTAAATCCCTTTGGGCGATCCTCAACTAACCCCCACATCAAAAGAAGCCCGGAAAAGCGGTAAACCCTCCGCCGCTATCCGGGCTCCGCCCATTCTGGGAGAAATAGAGTTATAGAAATGAATATTCGTATGCCCCAATAACACTTTACAAACACTCAGCTGAGCAATGAAAACAAACTGTCACCTCCGCAACGTTTATCAAACGTAAAAGTTGTTCGGGCTTGCTCTTTAATGCCCTCCAGAGCAATCAGATAGTCTGCGAAATCACAGTTTCCAGACTGATATTTATTCAGTGTATCGCGCACCATTTTTGCATTAGCAAATACAAACAGCTGGTTTGTCAACAAAACAGAGAGCGTCTTACAAATATCCGATTTGAGGACTTTATAACCACCCTTAAGAACCCACACCAGCTCCACTAGCACTATGGTGGACACATAGATCGATTCACCAGAATCTTCACTGGAACACAGCAATTTGGCTGCCTGCTGGTACTGTCGTTCATCGTCCCGAACAAAAAAACGTACCAGAATATTGGTATCAACAGCAATCATGGTTTTACCTTCTGGATTAATTCTTCCTGAATGATTTTATCCATTTGCTCAATAGTCAATGCCTTGTCAGGCTTATAGGCAGTGAGCATTCCGCCATGTCGGGCGATGCTCTGTTTTGGCATTTCTACAAAGACTTTTCCGGATTTTGTGATTGTAAAGTCAATTTGGTCTGATTTATTAATGTTCAGAAAATCCCGCACCGGCTTGGGTATAGTCACTTGGCCTTTGGAAGTAATTGTCGCTTTCATATCAGCACTCCTTACATATATTTATATATCAAGACCAATGTAAGGATTATTATAAATCCATACAAGCAAAACTTAATATAGAAAGGAAATTTAATCATGACCATTGAACCACATTTTACTAACATCCAACTGATCACCCGGGAAACCGGCATCAGCGAGAATTTGATTGAATATCTACCGTCCCTATCATACCCCAGCGGCATGCACAATTGCTGTTATCACATGGCCTACGCCACGCCGGAAGGACTATTCGCTGTTGTTTTCAATTGTGGCTGCGAACGCCAGACCGTGCCCGATGGCAACCTTCAGTCGCTGTATGTTTCTAAATTGTAAAGAGTTGATGCAGGTAATAGAAACATTCCGAATTGATTTTCTTTAATCGCTGAAGGTGGGCAAATTTCGGAGGAAAAATATCAGTGTCTAATTGATCTATTTTATCCACTGTATATTCCAGTTGATGTAAATTGAAATCTTTCTGTTTGGACAGGATAATCTTTGCTATTAGTGCTGCTCTAGCAGCATAGATTTTAGCCTGCTCAAATGGCAACTTGCCATCAAACAAATAAGCACCAACAGTTTTTATTCCCATACGAAGCGCTTTTACTTTATCGTCGTCAATAAACCCTTTGAGATCGATGCGACACAGGTTAATCCCTGTTTGAATAGTATCATTCAGGATTTCATTGGTTGAGAATTGATTGTCCCTGTATACATTTTCCTGGTTCGCTATTGTTTCATAAGTCTCAATTAACATGTCTAAATCAGTGATATGTTTAAACAACCGTCCAATATCAAACAGCTGTTTGACAATCTCGGTTTCCTTATTAACTCCATAGCGAATTCCAATAGTATGAGGAGCAAAAGCAGTGAGCTTATCGGCTAAGATTTCAACAATTGTCGGAACCAATACAGTGATTACCTTATCTACTTTAAACAGGTCAGTTTTTATCGGTACGGTTTTTAGTGTTTTATACGGTACACTATCGGTTAATACATCGAGCAGAATTGATTCTTCTTTACCGGATATTGATGCGTAAGTAAATTTAAAATGCTGTTTTGGAATATCAGATGTTTTTCGCAATACTTCCTTTACATGAAGAAACACGGAATTCTGAATACTCTGCTCTAATTCACTTATTGAGAAGTGACCAATTATATCAATATCAATTGAAAACCGGTCAAAATTGGGAACCAGTAATAAAAGCGATGTGCCGCCTTTAAATACAAATTCTTTACCTGAATCCGCCAATAAACTTAACAACTCAAATGCATAGATTGTTTTTTCGATTAATTGTGGAGCAGTTTTAGGAAACCTGTCTTGCCGTAGATTAAGAATCCATTCTTTTTGAAAACATTTTTGCTTAATCATTAATTCGCCTAAATCTATTATATACTACACCCTGTTCACCCTTAAAACTATACAGAAGTTTTTCGAATTCCTTTCGTATCCTGCCCCTACTCCGACGGTAACTATACTTTAACATGGTAGGGATATTTACTCTGCCGGAAAAGATAACATTATAAAAGATTCGTTTAAATTCCGAGCCATCCATCAAATACAGTTTATCTTTTTCTTCATACAAATCAACCAAAATCTTTTCAATCGTTGCTATTTTCCATATCTCAGTGCCTTCTACCGGAGATTCTGAAATGTCGGGACGGATTATATAGTTTTCATCATTAATAATCCAGTGCTTTCTTACGATTTGTTTGCCTGGATTGTTGTAAACATTAAACCCTTTTCCAACAAGAAATTCAAATACCGGGATAAGTGCATCAAATTCAGTATAGATAAAATAAGTGTATTTAAACGGGAGGTGGTGATAGTAACTGATAATCTGACGGGTATTCCAAACGGTAAATTGTAAAAACGGAAAATGCTCATTGAGCAGATGAATCAAATCCAATACAGGCTCCGTATCTAATATAAAAGGCTTATCAATTGTCGAATACCAGTTTCTTCCGCAACTATATATTTCCCGATTCTTTTTTAAATTAGATAAATATTGATTCACAGTCTGGTTATTAAAATTCTTCAGAATACTCTGAAGATAGTCTTTCAGGGCTTTAGTATTAAAATACTGTTTCCCTTTAATAAACTGACGAATTAAATCAACAATTGTATCCTGCTTGTCATTATTCATTATACTATTGGCAACTCCGTTATTATGTTGCCGTTAATATAGCAAGCGCAATAATTAAATCAAAGAAATATACTATTGGCGACAGGCGTTAATGGTTGCCATTAATATATAAATCTAAGTGTATAACCAAAAGGAGGTTCTTATGAACACAACTCTAACCGGGCAACTTACGCCCACCCAGACCAACGTATTATCTCTGATCACAACTGATCGGGAAGATACGCTCTGGCCCTTCGAAATCGTCGAACCACCCGAGCCGGAAGATGACTATCCGGAATTCCCGGAGCCCGATGATCTGCTGGATATCTCGGATTTCTTCCAGGCCGATGTCACCTGCATGAAAATGCTTTATCT
>JAHJGX010000036.1 GCA_018824205.1 bacterium | reverse complement strand
TCACCGGGTGAAAAACCAATATGGGGAAAATAGGTATAATCAATTTTATTGTTTTCAATCTCGAATATCGGATTAGTGTTAATGTCCAGAATAATGTTGACTTGACTGGAGGAATTCAAATTATCGGGTAGTACCGTCATTTCCAGCGCAGGTAAATTTATAGGTGATTGAATCAGAAGTGAGCTTATTGACTCATCTTTAATCAAAATACCGTTTTCATCATAGAAATAAAAATCCATGATGATGTCTTTAACGCTATCGGAAAAGATTGGGGTCAACTCGTGATAATAATAATCGGATGACGGGATTGTGTTTATAAAAAGGCTGTCGTTAATATAAATGACTACCTGCTCAGCAGTTTTAGACAGGAAGAGTTCAACCGGTATTGATTGAGTATAAATCTGCTGGTTTTTTGGTTCGTATATGATAGCCTGATTGTAGTGAGCATAGGCATCCCAGACCGGGCGCGGTGTACCTTCGGGAGAACCGGGATTTGTATCAAACTCAATCAATCCAAACCACTCTTCCGGATTGTCGTTATGGGTATTTTCGTCACCGCCTTTCCACCAGCCGTCGTGATATTGAAAGACGCATGCACCCTGGGCGCCACCGTCAATCAGGTTGCGATACATATACAGGTTTCCCTCCATCTGTTGCTCCAAACTGTTTCCACCATAACCATAGCCATCAGCCGAACTACCGGGTGAAACCGATAAACCGTATTCCGTTATTATCAAGGGCATATCCTTTGACCGATGTTGCTTAATAAACTCGCAGAATCCGGCATACCCGTGAGAGTTACTGATAAGTACCGGGTTATAAATATAAAGGTTGTAGGCGCCGATTTGAAACAGATCGCTTCTAATGTAATCGCCGACTGCTGTATTGGATATCGTGACCGGAATACCCGGATGAAGTTGCTTGATAATATCGATTGCTGATTGCCAAAGCGATAACAGGTTTTCCGGCCCGCCATTGGCGACATCTTCTACTAGTGGTTCATTCATGATGATATAGGCCAGGATGCAGGTATAGTGCTTAGAGTACGAGACGATATTGGACACATATTCCAGAGAACTATTTATATAGGCAGGATCACTATAATCACCATGAGGATCGATCCAAATCCCGAAGAGCATTTTCAGCCCCGATGCTTGAACCAAGTTCAATTCTTCTTCCGATAATGCGCCCCATGTCCGGATGGTATTATAACCGGCAGTTTTAATACGTTGGAGGTCAAATTCAACTATTTTACTGTTAAACTCATATATCCATGGAACCTGTCCCGGTCGTGTGTGAGTTTCGTAGCCGATTCCCTTGATAAAAAATTTTGTGCCGTCAACATAGTACCAACCGTCCCTGATTTCAAAACCGCCCAACCGGAAGGATAGGAGCAGTAAACAAAATTTGATTGTCCAGTAGTTAAATGGTTTTCTCATAATCACAAAATATGAAAGAAAACAATCAATTGAAAGTAACTTGGTATTATTGTTGTACAGTAAAAAGAGAATCAAAGGATTCTGTTATTTATAATATTTCACCACTACTGTCCCGTTAAAAGTTGAATAAAAACAACTGATTAGAATTATAGTTAGGCATATTTTTGTAATCATTTCCCGTAAGTAACTGATATATCGGAACTTTTTCAAAAAGTGAGACGCTTAAAATCTGTAGGATTGTGTAGAGACTTAACTCGATCTTCATCTGTTTTTTCAGAATTGCAACCGCAAGGTATGTACAAACGGCAATCCAGACCTGGGTTTTAACAGCGTTCCCCTGAGATGTACCATAAAAGGATTTGATTCTGAGATGCTGTTTGATCCATTTAAAGAACAACTCTACTTTCCAGCGATTGCGATACAGTTCAGCAATTGTCATGGGCGATAATCTGAAATTATTGGTTAGAAAAACCAACTCCTTGTTTTGTTCTCGGTCAAAATATTTAATTCTTCGGAAGTATTCTGGAAAATGTTGATGGGAATAATAGCCTGTTAATCGGACAGTCTGATCGCAGCGAAGCCCGCTGGATTTATCAATCTTATGAGAATAAACACGGGTAAATTTTAGATTGTGTTTGGCTCTTATGATGAAATAGGCACCGGTTTTATGCAGATTGAACAGGCGCTCGAAATCCAGATAACCGCGGTCCATGATATAGAAAGCTCCGCTTTCCGGTATGAGCAGATCCAGAACATTAACATCGTGAACGAGCGCCTTTGTGATTTCGATAAAGGTTGGAATGGAACCCTGCAAGTCCAATAAAGTATGAAGTTTGATTCCGCCTTTCTTTTTTCTAAATTCAGCCCAAAGGAACATGCTCAGACAAAGGTCAATGGTCGTGGAATCTAAGGCATAAACAGTTCCGTCAATCGCTGCTAAAAATTCAGAATCAGCACTATATAATGGACGAGTCTGGACAATGAGGGTCTGAGCAAATTCAGCGAAAATTCGCCAATCCCGCCGCTCATTGGCACGCGCCAGATTCATTCTCGCAATCTTTCCTTTGATGCCCATATGATAGAGTTTCGCACTTTGAGATTTAAGACAGGATTCAATGTCCCGTAAACTCTCTCGATAGGATAATTGAGCAAAAATCATACAGAGAAATTGATCCCAGCAGTTAAATGTTCGACAACGATAATTCCCATCATATTTTTTAACGTACTTATCAAATTCATATTTGGGCATAAAATCGATTATTTGAGAAAATATTGTGCGTCCTTGATTCATGTGCTATCACCTTTCTGAATTGATAACACATAAAATCAAATCGAACATAAAAGTTCAAATCAAAAAATCGCTCAACACACCTTAACTTGCTGATTATCAATTATATATATCCTTTATCATCTTTCTTAACGGGACAGTAGTGATTCAATTTGAGAAAATGGTATAGCGCTAATATCATCGAGAATTAATCTATGTCCTTCCTTTCTCCACCATTTTTGAATAATTCTATCCGGTAGTATGATTAGATCACGTTGGTACTTCTGCCCTTCAATAACCATTTCTCCAAATTTATAATTTTCTATATTTATGAATTACTTCTTTTCATTCACTCGATAGTTATAGTTTTCACCTTTTTTAAACCGTATCACATTCCCTTTGTCATCAAATTCAAAAATAACCTTTTGACCATGTCCGTTTTTATCGGCAATGCGGAATGAGTGTGGTCCTATGGGCGTCAATTCGGATAAACCGTATTTCGGATCATCTTCCGGCGGATAATCATAGGAATAAATGACCAGTTTCCCGTTGATTATCATGACATCATAGTCCCACAACCATGGATCACGATATTTCCCGACATATATCTGCCATGCAGAGTCAGGCTTAGTTTCCTCCAAATCATCATCACTATAGGTTTTTACAAGTACAGGTCCTATAAGATCGAATGCTTTATAAATGTATTCGCTTGGTGAGGCATCGTCGGAATTAAACATGATAATAAACGCAGTTTTCTCATCCGGGCAAAAGGAAATCTGGGTACGATAACCTCCTACCCAGCCATTATGTCCAACAATCGTCCGAGTGTCCTTCTTCCGCACTCCCCAACCAAGACCCCAGCCGCTTTGCCAATCCGGTTGAAGCCATTGTACGCGCTGCATTTCGCGAAGCGTCGACTTTTTTAATAAGACATTGCCATCCGGTGATTCTCCCGTAAACTGAAATGACGCCCACTTTGCCAAATCTTCCACTGTCGAAGACATATTCGCTGCAGGTGTTAGTCCTTTGGAATCGGTAAAGGACATAAATTCATGACTTCCACCAGGCAAACGACGTCCGTATGCAGTTGCAAGTTCCTTTTTCAATTTTCTATTTTTTAGAATATCAACGCAGCTGTTATTCATTACTAAAGGTTTAAGAATATTCATCTCAATGTAATCTTCATATTTTTGGCCGGATACTTCTTCAATGATATATCCCAGCAAAGACATCGCCAGATTTGAGTAATTCCATTTCGTCTCGGTTGGATAAATCATTTCCTGATCAGGTAGCGTTTCAACAATCTGTTTCACAGTTGGAAATTCATGGTCGGTCCAGTATGGAAATGCAGCTTCCGCCGGCAAACCTGATGTATGGGTCAGCAAATGCCAGATCGTTATATCAGGATCATCATCAAATTCCGTTTGAATATCAAACCACGGCAAATGCTTTTTTATTGGATCGTCCAAATGAAGTTTACCTGAATCCCTTAATTGCATGATCGCCATACTCGTGAATGTTTTAGTTATTGAAGCGATCCGATACACGCTTTTTGAGGTTGCCGGTATTTTTTTCTCTACATCACTATATCCATAACCATTGCAATACACCAGTTCCTGATCATACACTATTGAAAATGAACAACCGGGTATTCCCCGATAATCCATCTGGGCTTTAAGCCATGTTTCATACAACAGAATGGCCGATTTCAGAGATTCGTCCTCAGGCATTTCCGAAGCAATCAAAAATCCGGTCATCAGGATTGCCAACAAGACTAACAGCCATTTATGCATTGGATTCCCTTTCTTACACATGTAGTTCCATTTAACATGAAAAATAGGTGAAATAAATACTTTTTTCAATATTTTTAATTGTCAAAAAAGCGAAATGAATGTATATTTACCCGCTTTTTAAAAGTGATGCGCCCATAGCCCAATTGGATAGAGCGTCTGGCTACGGACCAGAAGGTTGGGGGTTCGAATCCTCCTGGGCGTACATAAAAAACCCTGTTTGCTGCGGAGTTATTTTATCTCAGTTATTTACTTTACAACCTTTATAAATGGTTTTTTATACACAATTTGCCACGGAATACTCGATTTTGTTGATTTCGTATGACCGGAGTTGTGTTCATGAAGTCGACGGTTTATATCAGCTGTCTGACCAATGTAATACCTATCCTTGCTTGGACTGTACAAAATATAAACTGTGA
>JAHJGX010000035.1 GCA_018824205.1 bacterium | reverse complement strand
TTGTCAGCATATAATCAATGCCGAATTTATCAAGCACAGTAACTGAACTGCGAGCAATTTGTCGTCTAAGATATGCCGGTGTACAGCCAACATAAAAAAGTGTGTCTGATTTCCCATCCAACCTGCTTTTATCCCGCAGCCAGTTAAATCGCTCTGATTGGGGCTTATCGTAAATATTTCCCTCTTTTATAATTGATTCAACAGCCTGTTTTAATCCCTTGGGAATAATGCCTAAACACGCCAGATCTTCCTTCATCGTCGTAAATACACCGGACAAATCAAGATACTTAAGACAGTTTGCTTCACAGGCGCCGCATTCAGTGCAGGCGAATATACGTTTAGCAATGTCTTCATCATAATCAACAACACCATCTACAATAGCACGTGCCAGGTTCATTTTTCCTCTTGCTGTATAGGACTCATATTCGGTCCCTGCAAAAGCCGGACACATGCGATATTGACCGATTTTGCTGAAATCATAACAAAACGCACAACGCAGACAGGCATAAATATCAACCTTTTTGGTAGTAAGTTTATTTTCCATTCTATTACTTTCCTTCTATTTAGTTGTAATTAGTCACCAAGAAACAATACACCCGGATTTAGAACATTATTCGGATCCATTGTTTTCTTAAGCTGTTTTAAAAAGGTAAAGGTATTACCCAATTTTGGCATTGCATAAGGAGCAACACCGGCGCCTAAGCCGCCTGCTGCCATTTTCCCTTTTCCATACATTAAATCGCATAGTTCACCACGCAACTTTAAGCCGTATTTCCATGAATCTTCTTTCATCTCATTATACAGTGTATCTATCCACAGGTAAACTCCATTGCGTGTGAAATATGTATCGAATCCTTTAATTAATATATCATATTTCTCAAACTCAGCTTTATGATCTTCAACGTATTGAAATAGAAGAGCAAGAGAATCCTTCAATTGAAGTGTAGGCATAAAACCTGCCACTTCCGGACACATATAAGGAGCGCCTGCATAATATGGGCCGGGAGCGACATTACGCAGCCAGGAATACATGTGGTCTTCCCAATACTTTTTTGTTCCAAAAGCGTCATGGGCAATACCGTTAAAACTTTCACATAAACGCTCTGCCTGCTTTAAGCGATAGGTAGCTTCACGCTCACTGTCACGAACAATAATATGGATAAATGCTTCGCCTTCCACATCTTTCGGTTTAGGACCGGCGAACAAGCCAATCACAAATGTGGCGGCATTTTCTTTTTGAATTTCATTTACCGCTTCGACCGCTTTTTTATAGTCTGCAAATGCATAAAAAGCAAATTTCTCAAGTTCCGGTGTCTTTCTGATTCGATAAGTGATTTCGGTAATAATTCCCAGTGTCCCATAAGCGCCCATAAACAAACCGCTTATATCAGGTCCATTGGAGTAACGTTCTATCGGAAGGCAATCAGGATTAGCCGACGCACCGGTATGGATAATAGTGCCATCCGGAAGCACGACTTCCAATCCCAAAACATGATCACCGGTCATACCATATTCCGTGATAGCATGGGGAATTACATTCACTGCCACCGAACCGCCGACCGTTCCTGAAAAAAGTCCGCCGCCGCCGGGAATAAATAGTTCGCGGTTATGATCTTTCAACACCGCATCGATTGTATGCCAGATTACTCCTGCCTGAACTGTAACCGTAGATGTATCCAAATCAACTTTTAGAATTTTATCTAAACGGGTTGTTGTTAATAAAATACATCCCTGCGGCACCCCACTTCCCAAAAAAGTCGTAGCACGTCCCCATGTATAAACCGGCTTTTTTATTTTATTTGCCAGTCTGATCACTACAGCTATTTCTTCAGTATTACCGGGTTTAACGACAATATCAGGAATACCTGCCTTGTCAGGTCCGCAATCCCTGAAATAGCAGATACGTTCTGCCATTTCATCACAGACATTGTCAGAACCCAATAATTTTACTAACTGTTCTTTCAGTTCCATATTTTTCATAAACTTCCTCTCTGTAGTTTGATAACTTTATTTTTTATAAATTTTTTCAAATTTCTCATTTATTGTTTTTAGCAGTTATTACTATTACCAGATATCTACTTCCTTCTACCCTATTATCCTTCCTAAGGCACAGATACAGACAACTGCCATAGCTACTCCTGCATAAGACAATACTGGACGACGCTCCATAAAAGCTATCCCGTTAACACCAATCGAATATCCTAAGGGTACAACCAAAATTGCTATCAATGCGGCAAATGTTCCACTTATAAAAATATGTTCATAAATATATGCTACACCGCCAGTAGTCCAGTACTCCCAGCGCATAATGTAAGTAGCCATAAGAGCAAATAAAGCTCGTCCGGCATATACAGTAAGAAGACCGGAAAGGCTGCTTCTATAGGAAACCCTGTGTTCATATTTCATTAAAACAGTAGAAAATACATCGAAAGTCATACCAATTATAAAAATTGCCAGAAGGTGACAGAAAAACGGCGATGTATTCGCTAACTTGAAAATTCCAGCAAATAATCCAATAACAGTCGATGAACCCGGTTTATTCAATACTCCTCTTGCCATTGCCAGCACAAACACCGCCCAGATGATAAGCCATGCCGAAGCATAGGAAAGCCCCTGTCCGAACATAGTTTCTCCAATCACTACTTCAAATATTCCCCACACGAAACCGAAAAATAACAGCAATATCCAATGTTTTAAAACATTCATACTTTTTTCCTTATTTTTAATCTCAATTCTAAAAGTCTAATCATGACCATATTATTTACTCGAAATAGCTTTTCATCGCAGCTATTTCTTCTAATATTTTATTTTCGTTTACAGTCTTAATACTACGCTCCAACATTACTATTTTTCCGTTAATTACCACGGACTCGACATCACTTGCTCTGACACAATAAACCAGCGTATTAATTATATCATGAACCGGGACTAAATGTGCTTTATTCAAATCGATGATGATAAGATCGGCTAATGTTCCCTCTTCAATCATCCCAGCATCTATGTTACAAACCTTTGCGCCATTTGCCGTTGCCATTTTATAAATATCATCCCCGGCAATCACAGAAGCGTCTTCGTGTTTCACCTTTTGGAGCATTGCCGCAAAACGCATATCTTCCAACATATCGAGAAGATCATTTGAAGCGGCTCCGTCCGTCCCGAGGGCAACCGGGATGTTCCGTTTAATCATCTCAACTACGGGCGCAACTCCGCTACCCAATTTCATGTTGCTTTTAGGACAATGCACAACCGTAGCGCCGCTCCCGGCAATAATAGAAATCTCATTCGCGCTTAGATGCACGCAATGAACCAAACTGGTTCGAGGACTTAAAAATCCTATTTTATGTAGATACTCAACGGGTCTCAAGCCCAGCTCTTTTTTTACAAACTCAACTTCCCATCTTGTTTCCGCTACGTGAATTTGGATTCCGGTATCAAATTCTTCAGCAGTTTCGGCAACCCACTTCAGGAGTTTCTCGGAACAGGTAAAAATTGCCGATGGCCCAATGAATACAGAAATCAGGGGTAAGTCTTGCGGCGTATTATGATAGGTTTCGATCAGTTTTTCAATGTTCTTGAACTGCTTTTTAAGAGGCTCGGCTAAATCATTTGGAACCCATTTGTCAACAAAAGTTCGTGCGCAAACCCCACGCAATCCTAAATCATTCCAGCCTTGTATAACATCTACATGCTTTAAGTCCATATCCAAAACACATGTTGTCCCGCTTTTAATCGCTTCAATGCCCGCTAACAAAGACCACAAATGGGCAATTTTTTTTGAATCCTTTCTATTTATCTTTGTCGTTATATTACTACAGAGCGGAAAAGTTATTTTATCCACCCAATCAAACAGCGAGACCCTGTCATCCATTCCTTTAAGCAAGTTCTGATATAAATGGGTGTGGGAATTTATAAAACCGGGCGCTACTAACTTCCCTTTGGCATCGATAATTGCGGTATTTGCCGGCGCCTCGATTGACCCGGCAATTTTGGAAATATGAGCGCCTTCAATAAGGATATCTTTCCTATTCTCAATTCGATTATTTTTTCTGATCAAATAGCTGGCGTTTTTAATAAGTATGGACATTCGTTACTCGTTCCGTATTAATCATATATTATCCTGTTAAAATTAGTTACAATCTCCTGAAAATAAATTGTCCCCTTCCTGCTTTTCCTAATATTTTTCCATCCCGATAGACAAGTTCTCCACGAGAAATTGTCATTTCCACTTTTCCGGTAAGTTCAAATGAATCATATGGCGAAAAATCAGCCTGGCTGAACAATTTATCGGCGAGAATCCGCCATTTTTTCTTTGGATTAAATATCACCAGATCGGCGTCACTGTCTACTGCTATCGCTCCTTTGCGGGGAAACATTCCAAAAATTTTTGCGGGATTTGTCGAAAGAATCCGGACCAACTGGTTCACAGAAATACGTTTCTTTACGACACCTTCCGAAAACATCAACGGCAGCAGCAATTCAACGCTTCCCATGCCTTTTGGCACTTGAGTAAAATCTGACTTCCCTCGCTTATCTTGGGACATAAACGGGCAATGATCCGTGCCGACTACCTGAATAACTCCCTCTTTAATAGCCTGCCATAATCGCTTTTGATCTTTAGTATGGCGAAGGGGAGGAATAATAGCGTATTGTTCACCATTATCAAATTCGTAACAACTGTCGGTTAATAATAAATACTGCGGACAGGTCTCGCCAAAAACTTCACCCTTTAAATCTTGAGCCAGATTCAATGTTTCTACGGATTCGCCGGTGGAAAGATGAACAAAATAAAGTTTTCCTTTTAAGAGCGCATTAAACCTGACTAAATCATACACCACCGTTTCTTCAACAAAATTCGGACGGCTTTGCGGAAAGAATGATAAAGATTTTTTACCCGCTTTCAGTAGACGTTTTTCCAGAAAATTAATTACATCTCCCTCTTCAGCATGCACATCAACCATAACACCCAATTTTACGGCTTGCTGCATAACCGCAAATACTTCACCCCGGTTAAGTCCTAAATCTTTACCTACTGTAAATATCTTAAAACTCGGTGCTCCAATATCTTTTATTTTGCCCATCTCAGATAAAAGTTCTGACGTCACTCCGCCGGGAAAACAGCAGTGCAACGAATAATCCACAAAAACTTTAGGATCAGCCTGTTGACGCCGTCGCTGAAAGGCTTTAACCAACGATTCACTTCGTGCCTCAGGAGAAGTGAAATCAATAATAGTTGTAACACCGCCGGCGGCAGCAGCCCTGGTGCCACTCTCAAAATCATCGGCATTCTTTAAACCGCCCGGGAAAATCTCTTCAAAATGAACATGACTATCAATAATGCCGGGCAGAATTAAGCTCCCATCCGCATCAATTACCCGGACATCTTTTGTATCAAGTTCCGGACCAATACGGATGATTTTTCCATCATGAATTTCAATATCGCCCTTAAATATTTTTTCAGCAGTTACTATGTTACCGTTTTTAATTATCATACTGTTCACCGCATTTTAATCCTGAAATTAATCTCCTTTAACAATAAAAGTTACTCAACTAATGAAATTGCCTCTTTTGGACATATTGAAACACAATAGCCACATAAATGGCAAATAGAATTATTTATGTATATTTTTTTTCTCTTCAAACTGATAACCTGATAGGGACACAATTTGATACACAGATTGCAGTTATTGCACATTTCATGGTCTATAGTTACTCTTCCGTCAGTAAAATATTCATCTCTGCCAAGATAAGATTGACAAACGCCTTTCACTTCTGAAAGTGAATTATATCCCAACTGTCTTAGTAATTTTTTCAGATCAGAAAGTAGTATTTTAGCGCATCCTAGTCCTTTTACTATAGGCAATGAGCATACTCCTACGACAGACGCTCCCGCCATAAACATTTCCACAATGTCCTCTGCATTATTAACACCGCCTACTCCGATAACAGGTATTTCAGGATTAAAACTTGCAATCTTCGCAACACAATGTAACGCTAAGGGTTTTATCATCTCTCCTGAAATCCACCCTCTGCCATCCGAACTGCCTAATAAAGGTTTTCCCGAATGGATATCAATCCTCAAACCGGGTCCAACCGAATCAATAGCGGATATTCCAGCCGCTCCTGTCTTAACACACTCTCTGGCAATTTCCGCATAATTATGCCAATTATAACTGACTTTAGCAAACACCGGTATTTTTACCAGGGAAGCCGCTTCTTTTACCATTGAAACGATACTATCACTTCGATAGGATACCAGTTCAATGAAATCGGCGCCGGCATCAGCGACGGCTTGAGCAATGAGTTTAACATCCGGCTGGCTTAAACCAATACTGGCAATGACAATAGCTCCATGTTTTTTTGCATAAGGAATTTCAGTTTCAACCCATTGCCGATAGGATAATTCGCTCCATTTCTCACAATTTAACAGACTGCGGCTATTTTTAATCAGGTGCGGAAAAGGATTTTTTGCGGGAATAGAGGAAATGGTCTTTGTTACAATCGCGCCAAAGCCTGCTTGATGAGCCAGAACAATGGCTTTTCCATCATGCGACAGTGGACCAGATGCTAATATCAATGGAGATTGAAGCTTTTTACCAAATATTTTTACACGCAAATCTATCAACTGTTTTTTCTCCATAATTTTTGCGCAGCTTCACATGATTCTTTTCTTACCTGTTCTTCATCCAGAGTAAGAACAATGCCGTTTTCCTTCAAGATTTTCCCGGCCGTCATCACCAGTGAAACCTCAGCAGGATTACGATACAGGATGATTTGGTCTAATATATTTTCCTCAGTTAAAGGGGTTGGAAAGTTGCCCTCAATAATGATAAGATCTGCGACATATCCGGCATCCAGGCTGCCAACATTAGAAAAACCCACCGCTTTCGCCCCCGCTTCGGTTGCCATATTAAAAACTGTCTCGGCCGGCATAACGTTAGTATCGCGGTTATTGGCTTTATGAATAAGAAATGCGCCCCGCATTACTTCAAAAAAATTATTGATATAACCATCAGTGCCCAATCCCATAGTCAAACCCTTTGCCAGGATTTGAGGAACAGGCGCTATGCCGCCGCCAACTTCGCAATTACTCAACGGCATGTGAACCGCACGTACATTATTTTGGCATAATATATCAATTTCCTGTGGCTCTAAAACTACCAACTGAGAAGCCAGTATGTTTTCACTCCAGAAATCAAATGAGTCGTACCAGTTTACCGGACGCATACCGTATTTCTGCAGACAATATTCCGGTTCGTATGGACTTTCCGAAAGGTGAAGATGGAGTGAACAATTTAGTGAATGGCTCATTTCCAGAGCCTGAAGAAGAAATTTTTCGGAACATGTAAAACTGGTATGTGTACATATCATGCCGTTAATAAGTTCATTCCGGTAATTCGATGATTTCACAAAATCAGCGTTCTCCCGCAAACATTTCAGACCGTTTTCTGCGGAAATTCGTTCACACGACTCAATACAAAGCGTCGCCCTTAATCCGCTCTTTTGAACTATCTCTGCTTCTGCCTGTAATGCTCCGGGTACAGTATTTGGCGCTTCAAGAATATCACAAAAAGAGGTGACGCCGCTGTCGATCATTTCATAACATGACCTTGCCATCGCAACAGCGATCATTTCATGATCCAATCGATCCTCAACATTGGGCCACCAAAAATCCTCAAGAAATCCCTTGAATCCGGCAGGAACCTGAACAACAGGAATTCCATGCGATAAGATACCGTAGGCATGGTTGTGGCCGTTTACAAAACCGGGCGATAGAATTTTATCCGTCGCATTAATCACTTTTTTCGCCGGGTAATTCTTTTTTAATGATAAATTGGGACCAATAATCTGAATAGTATCACCGGTAATTGCCACACCCCAATCTTTATGGATAGTTCGGCTGTCCACTATCAGAAATCCACCTAAAATCAAAATATCATGCATACTTATACCACTGATTCAAGGATAGATGTGTACCTGAAACTTTTATTCATCAATAGATTTCGGATATTAAACACCTTCTTTTTACTCAAAATTAATGATCGTAATATCCCGATGCTGTCTACATTTCCCGCTAAAATAGCTCCAATCAGAACATCTTTATTGAAAATTAGTTTGCGATAAACGTCATTATCCTGATACACAACTTCGTTGCAGGAATCGTCTCCCTTTATCTGTCCGCAGGAAGCTATATCAATGCCGAAAAGTTTGACGATATTGGAGTTAATTTCCTCAGGATTTTCAATCTTCTTTCCAGACATATTCAACCCTGCTATATTCCCCTGTTGCACCGCATTGGGCCATAACGCCTTAACAGATACGCCCTTTTTGAAGAAATCTGGCGTCTGTGCAATATCACCGGCTGCATATATGTCCGACAAGTTCGTGCGCTGATACTTATCAACCGGAATTCCTCTATCTGTTCTGATACCGCTCCCATTCAAAAAGGACAAATTTGGGGTTACGCCTTTACCAACTATCACCATCTGACATGAAATATTTTTACCATCTGAAAGAGCTACGGTTTCAACTTCGGTTTTTCCTGAAATTTCTTCAACGTCACAACCGAAATGTACCGTTACCCCATGTGACTTTACTGCTCGATATACCAACTCAGCGCTTGTATTATCAAGCATTTGAGACAGAATCCGTGGTGAACGAACAATAACGTCAATATCGAGATCGAAGTTGCTAAGAGCTTCTGCCGCTTTCAGACTGACAAGTCCACCACCTATAATGACAACCCGTTTACTGGATTTTGCCTGCCGGCTGATTTTTTCAGCATCATGTAATGTCCTTAAGCCAAAGACATTAGCAAGTGAAATTCCTCTTATATCAGGCAGTTTGGGAGAAGCGCCGGTAGAAATTAACAGCTTATCATAACCAAGTTGAGTGCCATCATCTAATGAAAGAGTTTTTCTTCCCGGATCAATATTTGTTACTTCTTTTCCGAAAACAACCTCTATCATTAACTTGCAGATTTGTTCTTCCGATTTGATGAGAATATCTGAAAGGGCAATTTCACCCGTAATTATTTTAGGTAAAAAGATACGAGCATACGGCGGATAGAACTCCTTTGAGATTATCCGGATGACTGAATCAGAATCCTGCTTCCGAATCGCATTTGCGGCAGCCATTCCGGCAGCGCTGCTGCCAATAATAACAAATCTGCTTTTCATAAATTAACCGCCACCGATAACAGGAAATAAATAAACTTCATCATTATCGGAAAGTTTCCGATCCAACTGGTTATGATGGATAAGTTGTGAGTTTATGAATATTAAAATCGCAAGTCTAACTTTTCCTGAAGGATCGAATAACTTATCTCTTAGAGAAGTGTTATGTTTAGAACAGGCTTCTTCCAATACCGTTTGAATCGTTGGTATTGAGGAAAAGGTGTAAAACTCGTCTTTTATCCCAACTACTTCCCGAAGTATATTAAAATATTTAATTTTTACTATCATTAGCCAAACCGATAATGTTTTTTCACTTTTTCATGAACGATCCAGGTACAATCCAAATCTTTGGAAAAAATCCCAAGATCGCCTTTTTCCAGATGAATTTCCTGATCTTTGGTTTTTACAGTCACTTTTCCTTCCAGTAAATAACATGTTTCCCTATCATCATAATGCCATTCAAATGTGGAAGGTTCACATTCCCAGATACCCCAGGAAGAAACATCCAGTTGCTTCAACTTTTCGTCAGTTGGCTTTTCTACTATAACTTTCATTGTTATCTCCTAATTATATAGAATTTACTTGCTTAATATTCATAATTTAGATGAATATTTCTCAATAGCATCGGCAGCATATTTGAGTCCTAATTTTTCCAATTTTCTGCGCGCCGGATAGCCGTTTTTCTGGTCCCATCCGCGCAGTTTATAATATTCCGGAAGCATTTCTTCGAGTCTGCAAACATGCCCTTTTGCCGCGCCGGAGGGAGATGGCTCTTTCAGTATCCGTTCCGGTAAAGTGTCGTCCTTGCTGCTAATACCGTGTAGAATGTTATAACATCGCATCAGGTTATAAAT
Source organism: bacterium (assembly GCA_018824205.1). Classification (GTDB taxonomy): domain Bacteria; phylum Fidelibacterota; class UBA2242; order UBA2242; family UBA2242; genus B118-G9. Next base: position 19,721 of record JAHJGX010000035.1, on the reverse strand, counting down.
TCTTTCTCCTGTTAGTTTAAGTTGTTCAGAGTCGATTTCCATGCCGGTAGCCAGCCTGATTCCCCGAGCCATTTCATCCCAATAAATTTCAGCCATTACAAAAGTGCCGCCGGATTTGCAGGTAATGGCGGAATCAATAACCGCACCGAAATCTTGTCCGTCCTTGACTAAAAAGGGTTTATATTTTGTAGCTTGTGGCTGCGCTATTTCCGGTAAATATTTTTCGCCAAATCGTCGGCGTGCCTCTTCGGGATAGCCGGTTTCATCAATTGTAGGAAATCCTTTTAAATGATCGGCGCCGCGTGTTGATGTTGCATGAGTTAAGCCCATCGATTGCTGTGCTCTGCCATCCTGAGCGGATATTTCCTGACCTTTCACATGCATCGCATAATAGTCAGCACCTTTCCCAATGACCTGAGCGGCTCGACGAACGCCTTCAGCTAATAAATCACCAAATCCTTGGCGGTATGCAATTTTATTCAGCAAATCAAGCATCAACTCCGAATCACCCCACTTTAATTCGATGCCCTCTGTATCCTGTTTCACAAGAATTCCCTGCTCAAATAACTCAATAGCAAAAGAAATAGATCTGCCGGCTGATATTGTATCCATGCCTAAATTGTCGCAAAGATCATTGCCGATAATTATGGCTTCGAGATCACCGCTTCCAATTCCCGCACCTATACTATTTATAGTTTCATATTCAAAACTGCTTACCCGAAGTCCTGTAGCCCTGCCTTTTTTTATCTCGTAAATTTTATCACAGCCAACCGGACAGGCAAAACAGGATATATCTTTTACGAAAAAACTTTCGCGCAATGTCTCAGCGCTGAGACTATCAATATCCTCAAAAGAACCCTGTTGGAAATTCCTGGTAGGGAAACGTCCGATAGTATTCATAAGAGTTACAATTCCGGGAGTTCCGTAACGCCTTACAGATGGGTAAAGCGGATTATTTCTCAACTTTTGATGTAACTCTAATGATAAGTTGCGGAATCCGTCCGAATCGGCAACTTCAACGCCACCACAACCTCTGACGGCGATGGCTTTCAGTTTTTTAAAACCCATTACAGCACCAAGTCCACAACGGGCTAATGTTCTGTTTGGTGTTACTATAATAGAGGAGTAACGGACTAAATTTTCTCCTGCCGGGCCAATACAGGCTACTTTTACTTCCGAATCATTTAATTCGTTGCAGATTAACCGCTCGGTTTCTAAAGTATATTTGCCCCATAAATGTTCGGCGCTCCTTAGTTCGGCTTGTCCATTGTGAATAAACAGGTAAACAGGTTTTTCAGATTGCCCCTCGACAATAATATAATCAAAACCGGCATATTTTAATTCCGGCGCGAAGAAACCGCCACAATTGGAATCGCCATAAATACCGGTTAAAGGCGATTTTGAAACAGCTTCAAGCCGCCCCGCATTAGGCCAAAAAGTACCGCTCAATGGACCGGTAGCAAAAATTATCTTATTTTCCGGTGATAAAGGGTTGACTGAAGGAGGAACTTCATCCCACAGGATTTTTACACCAAAACCTTCTCCGCCAAGATAAGTCTCCGCAAATTTGGGATTTAATCTTTCCACCTGAATTTTTCCAGTCGAAAGATCAATGCGTAAATACTTTCCTATATATCCCTTATACTTGAATTTCATATCTTTCTATTAACCTTTTTCCATTTGTGGCTGCTATCTATTCGGCTAGAGCAGTCAATTCCTGAGCCATACGCTTAAAACTCTTCTTTTTCTTTATCTGGATCAGCTGCTCATCGTGAATTATCTCCAATGCACCCGTAGCACAGAATTTGACACACTCCGGTTCACCATCACAAAGATTACATTTTACAGCAATGCCCTTCGTTTTATTGAACTCCACTCCACCCAGAGGACATACTAATATACACATTTTACAACCCTGGCATCGATCATCATTAATCTCTAATGCGTCAGTCTTTGGATTGCGGGTAATTGCTCCCAGGGGACAGGTCAGCTCACAGATTGGTTCTTCACATTGAGTACAGTTTAAAGGAATAAATATGCCTTTTTGATGATTTCTAAGTACCCCAATCCGGGAAAGAGATGGGACAAAATATTTTTCATGATGAAATGAACAAGCTAATTCACAAAGTCCACAGCCGGTGCATTTATCAGGATCGATATATAGATACATTATTTACTCCTGAGATCCGGTATTAACTCTTCAAGTCCTAAAGCCTTCAATTTTTCAGCCGTAGGAACGCCGTTAGCATCCCATCCCCGTAATTGATAGTAACGATCCAACATGGATTCTTCATCAATCAACAATCCATCTTCTTCGGATGACTGCTGTTTTTCTTTCATCGGAGCTTGTTCGGAAATTTCATCTGCCGGATTTTTATATACCTTAAGTTTCTCTTCCAAGAATCGTTTGGGCAGTAGATCATCCTTTCTTCTGAGTCCTTCGCGAACATTATACATTCTTTCCAGATTGACAATTCGTTCACCGGCCTCGAGTAAAGATTCACCGGTATGAGGTATTCCCAGGGCGCTGAAACCCTCAGCTATATCTTCCGGAAATAGCGCATAAGTCTCAACGCATGAAAATTTGCAAATACCTGCCGAGTCGGCTATTGCCGAGAAGGCTTCGGTAAATTTCACTAAATCCGGTTTTCCTTCTTCGGAAGTGACTTCCATAAATTCAGGCATGAACTGTGGAAACAGTTGTTTCGCCACTTTAAAATGTCCGGCAATATCTATCGTAGGTAAGGCATATAGATGATCAGCGCCGCGATTGGAAGTGCCATGTCCCAAACCAAATGCTTTAGCAACGCGAGGTTCCTGCCGCGGTAATTCCATTCCTTTTACGTGCATAGCAAACTGATCTGCGCCGCCGCCGATTTCCGCCGCCGCTTTTCTTACTCCCTGTCCCAGCAATTCACCGATACCCTCTCTATTAGCCATCTTATTTATTAAGCCAATAATGCTGTCAATATCACCCCATTCAAGTGTAAATTCTTTATCATTTAACAAACCGTGCTGATGACATTCCATCGCAAAGGCAATTACGACGCCGGTGGAAATAGTATCCATCCCAAATTGGTTGCATAGCAGGTTGGCAAATATTATCGCTTCCATGTCACTGTTCCATATCATGGGTCCTAATGCATCAATGGTTTCGTATTCAGGTCCTTCAACTTCACATTTAAATTTACCCCGATTAACTCTTGATATTCTCGAACACTTAATAGGACAGGCATAGCAGCCGCGTTTAGATATTACATATTTTTCTACTGCAATAGCATTTATACGATCACCAAAGGGTACTTGAGCAAGTTGATGATTACGCGCCGGCAGATCACCTACCATATTCTTAGGATCAATAACTGCCGGTGTGCCCCATTTACTAAAATTACGGGTATAAGGATTATTTTTTACTTTTTTCATCACTTGTTTGACTACCGAACGAAAGGGTTCGGGATAAGTGGGTTTATTTTCACTCTGTATAACAATTGCCTTTAATTTTTTAGAACCCATAACAGCCCCGATGCCACAACGGGCCGCCGCTCTGTTGAGATCATTAATAATACTAGCCATAGAAATCATATTTTCCCCGGCTGGACCAATACTTGCTACTCTGGACTTCGGATACTGGTTTTTAAGAATTTCCTCTGTTTCATGGGTAATTTTCCCCCACAAGTGTATTGCATCATGAATTTCAATTTTATTCTGTTTAATCAGAAGATATTGCGGAGCGGGAGCAACTCCGGTTATCACAAGCGCATCAAATCCGGCATGTCTCAGAGCCGGACCAAAAAATCCTCCCGAGTTGCCATACCCATAAACACCGGTTAGAGGGGATTTACATGTGACATGATATCGAGCGGCAGTAGGCCAGGGCGTTCCTGTGAGCAGACCAGTAGAGAAAATAAGCGGGTTTTCCGGATCAAATGGCTTAACTGCAGGACCGGTCATATCATAAAGCAATTTTGCAGCATAACCACGAGAACCGATGAATTTATTGAATATTTCTGAATCGGTTTGTTCGATTCGAACACTCCTATCTGAAAGATCTATATATGCAGTAAAAGGCATATTGCTCCCCAAAATTTTATTTACTGGTTGGATTCATAGAATCAAATATTTTTTAGTCTAATCGAACTCATGTGATATAAATTGAGAACTACTATTTTATCATTCCGATCATTCCAACAATTTTTTTTGCCAATTCTTTGACATTCAAGTTGTTGATTCTTTCGGCTTCTTTCAGAAGGTCTGCATCAATATGGTCGATTCCATGAAATGCACCACCTAAGGCGCCACCCAAAGCGGCAATCGTATCAGTATCGCCTCCGATATTGGCTCCGGCGCGAATCAATTGCATCGGATCGCCTTTAGTGACATAAAAAAGCGCTAAGACCACCGGTACGACCTCATTGGCGTCCATGCCACAGCCAATGTGATCGTAAAGAACCTGCCCGGCTTTCGTTATATCTTCGATATTATTAACCAAACTAAGCGCTAGCCTAGTTCTGTCTTCAATGGAGGCTGCAATGGCCGGTTTGCCCTGTTTGGCACCCTCCCGCGCGCCTCTTAAAGCTCCGTCAATCACAGAATCCAGAGTTGCTTTACCATCCATAGCAGATGAAATACCACAGGCGACGGCAGCGGCGGCTGAAATTGCGACGTCGGTACCGTGAGTCGGTAATGATGAATTAATAGCCCCCTTCAAGGCGCCGTTAAAATTTCCCGCATTGATCAATCCCACCGGAACAACCCGCATCGCACTTCCACAGGTAAATCCGGCAAAACCTGTTTCCCTGGGATTTTGCCCCTGCTCGATATTTCTCAATGCCTTAGCGGTGCTGGGACCAATATAACTTTTATTGAATGCATCTGTTTCTTGTGCCCATTTCTGTAATGCTTTGGCGGTATTTTCAACGGTAATCATTTTATCTTTATTATATTGCTCGATAAGATAAATGCTCTGTTCGCTGTCATCGGTAATTTGTCCCCGCCTTAGATCGGGATGTATATGATCTTCAGGTGGATCACAAAAGGCGTCAATATACACGAACTGTTTCCTGATCTGCGCCGGAGTCATAAACTCCGACGGCATTCCCATTACATCTCCGATAACCAGGCCAGCTAAACTGCCATAAACTTTATTAAATAATTTATCCATAATTCCTTTCTCAGAAACTGACGATCCATTTCAGACCTTCTCGGTTTGCGGATTTCTCAAATGCCGATTCAACATCATCTATCCGGACAGTATCGGTAATAAAAAGTTCAGGATTAATCGTTCCATGACTCAAGAGATTCAAAGCCAGACGAAACTGACGGGGCATAAAACCGAAACTACCGTCCAGAATCACCTGCTGATAATGAATTTGGTTAAGGTCGATCGCCAGTCGACTTCCCTTCGGCAAGCCCCCGAAAATATTCACATAACCGCCTTTGCGGACCAGATGTAATGCAGTTTCGGTTAATTCCGGGAATCCCACGGCGACAAATATAATATCAAAACCAATTCCTCCGGGAATTTCATCTTTGCGGACATCAATCACGGTATCGGCAATCTGCCTGGCTACACTGAGCCGTTCGTCTACCATGCCGCTCAGCGTCACGCTGGCGCCGTAGATTTTAGCCAGATGGGCCAGCATTAGACCAATCGGCCCGTCACCAATTACAAGTATATTATCCCCAACCTTAATTCTACTTCGTTCAATACCGTTAATACAACAGGCTAAAGGTTCCGTTAATGCAGCCTGTGAAAAAGAGAGCCCGTCTGGAAACTCAAACATTCCTTTCTCCACAATTCGGGCCGGCACCCGAATATATTCGGCAAAACCGCCGGGATCAATTGAATTGGCAAACAGATCACGACACATACTAAATTCTTCCCGCTGGCAAAAATAACACATACCACACGGCACATATGGCGCCACCGCCACATGTTGTCCCACCTGAAAATACTCGTTTCGGCTTTCAGCTATTTCACCGCTGACCTCGTGGCCGAGAACCACTGGTGGTTTAATCAACGGATGTCCCCGCAGATAGGTTTTAATATCCGTCGCACAAATGCCGCAGGCCTTTACCCTTAACAAGACTTCACCGTCACGAATCACCGGAATTTCCCGGTCAGCCAGACGAATCTGTTTTTCCTTCTCATATAAAATAACTTTCATACAATCACTCGATTCTTATATTCAACGATATATGACCTTCGACAATTTTTCCAGGTAACCGTTAATATCCTCCCGGTTCCAGGCATTTCGACCGAACACTACACCGTCGGCGCCGGCACTCATCATGGATTCAACGATAACAAGCATTTCAGCGTCGTCAACTTTTGAACCGCCAGCCAGTAAAATCGGCAAATCCGACACTGCTTTCAAATCCTGCATCTCCTCAGTGGATTTTGGAATATTGGTTTTAATAATATCGGCACCCACTTCGGCGATGATCCGCAAGGCATCGCGCTGTTTGACATCCGTCCCGGTCGGCAGGTATTCCGCAATAAAGGGCAAACCGACAGCCTCAGACGCGTCGTTCAACAGTTTCATGCGCTTCATAAAATCCAGGTTCGAATCTTTGTCGTGTAAAAGAGTGAAAGCCAGAATTGCATCGGCCCCCATACGCGCCGCGCGTTCAACAGCGGTGATCAGTTCCGTGGCATTAAATTCACCAAACACGGTGCAGGCATCCACCCGTACGATAAGGTTCGTCTGATGAAATTGCAGAGGCAGGTTTTTTAATTGGCCCGGCGTGATGACGATGCCGTCCAGTAAATCCGCATTCACACGGTTTAACACGGCCCCAAGGTTAACAAAATTCTCCGGCACACCGGAAAACAGACCGTAATCCAACGCCATGACCAGTGCCTTATCGCGCTTAAAAATTCGGTTCAGGCGTATTGTTTTACCAAGCATAATATTACCTCAACGTTTTAACAGCATTTCTTTTAAATCTTATTTCAATCACATCATTCTTCTCGAGAACAGTCTGCGGATTCCCATCCAGGCAAAGCACTGCGCCCGGCTTAATTCCCCGCAATTCGATACGGTCTTCGTCGTCGAACAATACCTGGGTTAAATTCAACGGCTCAATTTCGGAAAGGGTATTGCGATCGACATTGACCTGAACAAGGGGAACCGGACTTGCAACCAGAGCGGCGCCATAATCCAGAAAAGGTGACCAGCATAGCAATCCACTAACAGCCTTTCCCAGATAACGGTTATCCAGAGGAGCGGCGATAATTTGTCCCACTTCTTGTATAGCGCCATCGATCACTACACAGCCATTTTTTGATACGATGGTTTCCGCCGTTCCGATCGGTTCTGACTGAGATTGAATCTTTCTACCCTGCATCCGCTGAACAGCATCCAGATCTACCTGTTTTCCATCCAGCGTACCGACAATCGTTGTGCCAATTACACAATCATTAAATCCCTGCCCGATAAATGTATTTTGATGATAAGCCAGGACACAATCCAGGCTGACTTCGTGCATCTGTTCAATATTAAATGTGTCCAGATCATTTTCAGTAAACCGAATCAATGAGCCGACGTTGGTTGATCCGATACCAACCCCGATGATCCGGATGTCTTTTCCACTCCGGTAAATGCCAAATGCTATATCGGACTGAGTGCCGTCTCCACCGATACCGATCAGCAAGTCGGCGCCGGCAAGGGCCATTGCATTCGCCAGAGCAATGGTATCGCGACGATCAAAATAGTTCAGTTCTCCAACTATTTTCCCACCGATCACCGCTGAATCGCAATAGTCCGCACCCATGCAACCCGGCGCAATCAGCATTCGGTAGCCTCGCAATTTCCCGAGCACGCGATTGAAAACCCGCTTTTTAGCATCGGTTCCATCGCCGGCCGCGGGATTAAGTATAATTCCGATCGTCTTAATAACCAGTCGCTTATCAGGCATTATTCAACAATTGACTTAAAATATTCACACTCTCCTGTAGGGTCGCTTGGGCATTTTTCAACAGATGCCGATATGACAGCTCAATGACCCACTTGCCCGGATATTTCTTTTGTTTCATCAATTTTACAATGGTCGCCCAGTCGATAACACCACGCCCCAAAGGCAGATGTTTTCCTTGGTCCGAAAAATCACTCACATGCAGATGATCAACTCGGGGAATATTTCTCAGGAAGTCTTCAGGATTTACACCGGCTTCCATTGATTCCGTAGTATCGACAACAATATTTAGATTGTCCCGGTCAAGTTCCTTAATAAATGCCATCAGATCATCGGGTTGAGAAGTTTCCGAACCGGGATTGTTCTCAATGGCAATTTTTATATCCTTCTCTGCCGCCAGATCACAAAGGTAGCGGATGTGTTCAATCGAAATGTCACGAAATACCGGCGTACCTTTCTCCTTACGCGGTGAATGCATAACGATTATCCGGGTGTCCAGATCGGCCGCCATAGCGATCAGGTTTCTGGAAATTTGCTCTCCGGTTTTCCTCGCCCTCGGGTGCGGATTGAAGAAGAACTGGAGGAGGACCAGCGGAAAGTGTACCGAATATATCCACATATTGGGGTCAATCCGTTTGATTTCCAGGGCAAATTCGGGTGTACATTCGGAAATATCCTGGGGCATTAATTCCAGGGTCTTCACACCGACGGAATTCGCCAGCGATATAATCTCAGCGATATCCCGCGGAAAAAATGCAGCTGTCGACAGAGAAATATTTTCGTTCATGTTCATATTCTGTTTTACCTAATTTATTGCTTACGGTTTGACACTATTCAAGTTTATAAACACTTTCGGTTTAATCTTCACAAATATCGCTTAAAAGATTTTGGGCGACCTCGTCCAACGCCTGCCTCGGTTTAATGACACCCAATTCCACTTTTTCAATAGCCTTGCGCAAATATTCATCCATACCACCCATCTGCCAGAAGTGCTGGTATGTCTGTGCAAAGGCAATCTGCTCAAATCCCGCCCGGTATTGCGGATATTCGGCAAACAGTTGCTGAATCAGGTCCGACTCTATCGATGATTTACGCAGAGGAATATAACCAGTTTCAACCGCCCAGCGATTCAGCACATCCTCCGACAGCAACCATTTGAAAAATTTCCAGGTCGCCTGTTCCTTCTCCGGTTCCGATGGAAACAATGCCAGTGATACGCCCCCAATATTAATACTGTAGGGATTGGCCTCGTTGAACTGGGGCACAAAAGCAGTTCCGATTTCAAATTTTGCTGTCGTGATAAACGTATTGACCAATCCGCTGCTGGCCAGTAAAAACACGGCCCGCCCGCCTAAAAACTGGGCCCTGGCGCGATCGTGCATGGCCATCGGCATCAATCTTTCATTTACCAGATAACACCAGTAATCCAAAATCTCAACACTCTCCGCAGAATTAAACAGTGGTATTTGGCCGGTAGAATCAATAATCGCTCCGCCATTCTGAACAATCATCGACTTCAACACCCAGTCCTGATTGCTCATTACCACGCCCCAGACATCCATATTGCCATCTTTATCGTAGTCGCCGGCAATCCTCCGCGCCATGGCTTCCAGCTCCCGCCAGGTTTGCGGCGGTCGTAACGGATCATAACCGTTTTTTATCAACAGTTCCTTATTGTAATAAAGCACCAGGGTGCTGTTGGCAAAAGGCAGAGAACATACCCGGCCATGATACGCATTAAAATCCCACAGCACCGAAAAAAAAGCATTTCGATCCAATCCATTGGAACCATTGAGATAATTTTCAATCCGGTAATTGCCCACCCGGCCGGTAAACAGCGGCGCCGCGGGAATAATGCCCCCTTCCGGTAGGAGATCAGTCACGATTCCGGTAATAATTTTGCGGGCTGTTACAGAATAACCACCGGTATAAACCGATTCGATCCGGATGTCCGGATGTACTTGCTCGTATTCTTGCACCAGGGAATTAAAAAACTGGCCGGTAAGGCCGCCGAAGGGATACCAAATTGAAATTTGCAGCGGCCCATCTTCCGCTTTCTTGTGGCAGGAAAAACCGATTCCTAACAAACCAAGCAGCAACGTGATCCAAAGAACATATCGTAACAAATTGTTTTTGCGAATATCCATATACTTCAGCTATCCTTTAAGACCAGTCATAGTAACGCCTTTAATAAATTGTTTCTGGGCAAATAAGTAAATCAGCACAATCGGGATGGTAACGATGATTGAAGCCGCCATCATGTAGTGAAATTGCGTACCCTGTTCGGAAACAAAATAACGCAATCCCACCGGCAGTGTCCGCATTTCTGTGGTATTCGTAATTACCAACGGCCACAGATAATCCCGCCAGTGAAACAGAAACGTGAACAGGCCAATAGTTGACAGTGCCGGCCGGGCCGTTGGTAGTAAAATTTTCCATAAAAACCGCAGGTGGCCGCATCCATCCACTTTGGCGGCGTCCTCAAGGTCTTTAGGCAGCGTCATAAAGAATTGCCGCAAAAAAATGATTGGAAAAGCCCGTGCGATAAATGGAATAATAAGTCCCTGGTACGTATCGAACCAACCCAGCTGTTTCACGATTAAAAACAACGGGATGATAGTCACCTGGACTGGAATAATCATAGTCGACAGGTAAATTACAAACAGGATATCCCGTCCGGGAAATTCGATTCTGGCAAAAACGTAAGCCGCCAGGCAGGCCGTAATCATTTGTCCCAGAGTAATACAAAATGTAACCAGCAGGCTGTTCAGGTAAAATCTCCCGAAGGGGGCCAGCTCCATGGCCTTGATGTAATTCTGCCAATTTAAATGAGACGGAATCCACTTCGGCGGATACTCATAGAGTTCGGTTACATCCTTCAAAGAGGTTGAAAACATCCATAAAAAGGGAACAATCATCGTGACACCGACCACAATCAGCAACAAATGTGTAATAATCGTTAGAACTTTAGATGAAAACAGGGTTTCTTTTAACATAATAGTTAATCACCTACTCATAATGCACGTTTTTATGAGAAACGCTGCGTTGTATTTTTGTAATGATTAAAATAATGGCAAACATAATAAACGCCAGGGCCGACGCGCGCCCAAACCGATACTTGTGAAACGCCTCCTGATATAAGTAAAGATTCAATACGGTTGTACTGTTCAAAGGCCCGCCTTCGGGCGTCATGACTTCTATCTGCGTAAACACTTTAAACGAATTAATAATTCCCATTAATATTACGAAATAGGTAATCGGTGACAGCAGGGGAAGAGTGACCCGCCGAAACTGCTGCCAGGCGTTTGCACCGTCAATGCGGGCAGCTTCATAATAAATGTCGGGAATATTCTGCAGTCCTGCCAGAAAAATTACGATATTATAGCCGAGCCCCTTCCAGACAGACACGAGAATGATTGCCGGCATCGCCCAATGTGGATCATGCAACCAGCCCAGCGGGGATATCCCAAAAAGTCCTAATACATAATTCGCCAATCCGCCGCTTTCGGGTTCGTAAATCCAGATCCACACGGCACTCACCGCCACCATCGAAGATATAACGGGAATAAAATAAATCGTGCGGTAAAATGACAAGCCTTTCAATTTTTGATTGAGCAACAAGGCCAGACCCAGGGTAATTATCAAATCCAGCGGTATGTGAGCCGCCGCAAAATAAACTGTATTTAGCAACACTTTGTAAAAAAAGGGGTTTGTCAGGTAGTAAATATAATTCTTTAGTCCAACAAATTGCCGGTCTGCTGTCAGCAAATCCCATTTCATCAGGCTAAGATAAAAGGCCATTGCAATGGGAATAAATATAAATACAGTAAATACTACTAACGACGGCGATAAAAAAAGCATGCTATCCCAAAAATTGCGTCGTATATTTTTATTCTTAAATATATGGAATTTTGCTGATTTTTTTCCGTTCATTACACCTATCATTCAATACTCATATTATAAGCGGTAGGAAATTGAAAACATCTGAACATCATTGAGCTGGTTGAAAGGCAAATAGGCGTAGTCAAACGTAAACACCTTGCCACCCCATTTTTGCTTCAGGCCGATCCCCAAGGCAACAGTTTCATCACTATAATTAATCTTATAGCCTGACCGCAGCACCACCAGCTGCCGCCACTGATATTCCAATCCGATGGAGGCCCGTTCCGGGCCGTCGGTCGGATGATTACCGTCGATTCCAAGCACCAGATTATGGTTTGCCGATGAGAAAAATGCTGCCCCTTCACCAATAATGTCCATGCAGATGCTGACCTTAAAATTGGTCGGCAACGCCCAGGATTCCGTATTCAGATAGGCATCTGTGTAAAGATTCGAGGAACTGTTTGGATTCAAATCGTACCCACACAAAAGATCCCGACCACTGAGCTGCATTTTATTACCAATGTTGGAAAAATTCATCGCGATCACCAGGCCGTGGAAATCCGTGATCAAGCGGGTTCCGATGTCGATCCCCAGACCTGTCGCCGTTTCATTGTAGATCGCCTGGCTGATATATTTTCCGGTAAAACCGATAGAAAAACGATCTGTTATCATCCGGGCATAGGATAATCCGATCGATAAATCATGAGCACTGAAATATTCACCTGTGCCACGGGGTTCCTCTATGGTCGTAATTTCCATGTCGTCCATACTCAAAAACACCGCGCTTATTCCGATCACACCGTAGTGGCTCACTGGCAGAACCACACCAACGAATTGATGAGTTATATCGGCAAACCATTCAGTGTAGCTTCCGCAAAATTCGGGCTTGTCCGCCAAGGCTATACCGGCCGGATTCCAGTACAAAGCGCTGGCGTCATCGGCCAGTGCGCCGTATGCGCCGCCCATGGCCATTGCCCGGGCGCCAATGCCAATTTTTAAAAACTGGGCCGAAGCGGTACCGGCCTTTGAAAACTGAGCCGCAGCGGCATTGTAGTTGAGTAGCAGTAAGACGGAGAAAAATAAAATAGTCCCTTTTTTCATATTGATCTCCAAAATTCCATAAAATGTCTTGGCAGTCATCACTTTATAACCGCAAATTTTCCGATTTTTTCATCCCCACCAGGAGTCGAGATTACATAAATGTACACTCCGTAGGAAATCGCCACATTGGAATCCGTAACCAGGTTCCATTCCTCATCACCGGTGCCGTTTGTGTGATGAATCGTTTTGATTTTATCACCGCTGATGGTGTAAATATCGATGTCGCATTCCTCAGGCAAAAACATAAACAATAACCGCCGGACGTTTTCCAGCACTTCCCAGGAAGCATTAACGATATAAGGATTTGGCACAACCCGAACTTCATCCAGAGAAATGTCGCTTTCATCTACGGTCGCCGCCGTGACCGAATAGGAAAATACATCCGCAGATGTCAGAGGACTGTATTGACTGATGACAATTTTTTGGCCGGGGAGTGGAAAAATACTGCTACTTCGGACATCTTCAATTGTAATAATAAAACTAATATCATCCGGTATGCTAGTTTGTAAGGTGTTACCTAAAGTATCATCAGGGTTATAAGGAATGTTAATAATATATATTTTCTCGCTGAAATCATACTTATTATTAGTAGTAGTATTGGATTCCCTTATTAAACAATTAACCTGCATACCGCGATTTATAGAACTGTTCCAAACCTTAAAAGGAACCTTCATAAAAGCAGTATGAGGAGTGCCATAGGTAAATGCCCAGGTACTGTCTTCGGTAAGGCGAATTTCATAATCGCTGGCGCGACTTTCCAGATATTCGCTTGATGATATAGTGGAAGCCGTCACGAACCATTGATTTGTGGCGTCGACGTTACTCGTATCATTATTATTAACGCCCCAAACATCGGCGCCTTGAGCATCCGTTATGGATTCAATGCCTTTATCCGTTTGGTTTGCGTTTATCTGAACGGTAACTCCGTCAAAAGGCGCTAAAAAACTCGTATTCAACGGCATCATCGGGGAAACGGACGCGCTACTGCTATTATAGAGAAAAAAACTGCTGACAGGCGATGCATTAAACTTAACCTGATAGTCGGCACCCGTAATAAGGCCGGGATCGAGAATTTGCAAACTGATCTCCGCTTTACCGATTCCGGCGATATGTGTTACATTGTTTTCCGTCGCCGTCACATACCCGGAAGGATTGGAGCGGGGAGTGACTTTCTTAAAATTTTTATCGACGCCTTTACCCCCTTTCCCGGACTCATAGGATTCGATATCGCTCTCCGGCTTTCCACAATCATAAGCCGTAATGGTATAGACATACTCCACTCCATTGTATACGGTTGAATCAACATAAAAATGTTTGATTCCGGTATTATTTCCCAAATAATTCATCCCATTAATCGGATCAAATCCCTGGAAATTATTCACAAGATCGTACTGTGCAATGGGAACATAACCGATAAAATTTCCCAGTGCGTCAATTATTTCCTGGCCCCAGGTAGCGCCGCCGTCTTCACTGCGGTAAAGTTTATACCCCTCAAAATCCAATTCCCCGGTGGATTGATCCGGTATGTTTTCCGAGCTGGCGTCCCAATACAAGGTCGCTTGCCCATCTCCGGGAACTGCGCTTAATGCCGGAGCCGGAGGACCGGCCGGACCCTGGTAATTCGAACGGTACATCGCTACGGCCGTATTGACATTGGCATAAAAATCATCATCATCATTGGCAGCCAGCACAACAATTGTATAATAAACGGTATCCTTGGCCGGAAAGTCAAACGGCCCGGTGGCTTGAATGCTAGACCAATCCCAGCCATTCGGAAAATTATCATAAATCCACTGTTCGTTATCAATTCGCTGGTTGGGACCATGAAAAAAACCACCGATTTGCTCAGGAATATCTTTATCATCCGGATTGCTCGTAATGATAGGCCAGAGTTGACTGTCTTTTTCCGGTCCCTTATCAAAAAAATAGTGATAGTCCGTAATCCCCATATCATGAGGCGTTTTCAATACAACAAAGCCAAAGTTGTAATCCTCAATAATACCGTTGTCTGTCGCAATAGTGGCACCGCCTTTATCACTGTCAATATCCCGTGACATAAAGACGGCCTGGTTGTTGTCAAGATCATCAAACCGGGACACATCCGGCGTATACATCATATCTTCGTAATAATCCCCGCAATCCGGATCCCAGTAGCAACCAAACCAACAGCTGTCCAAATTGGTGTCACTGGTATTGATAATCTTGAAATCATAAAACTGAAAATCTTCAGCATAAGAACGACCGTAGGCATAAGCCTGCATGTGAATTTCAATTCCCAGAGCTTCCCCATCCTGGTTACTAGCATCGTCGAAAACGCAAAACACCTCCCGGTCCGCCGCAAATTCACCCAACATCTCTTTACCGGTATTTGGATCTGTTCGATATTTTCCGGGCCAGAACGGTGTGCCGTTTTCATCCACCGGCCATGTCTCAAGCAAATCACTGTGTGCCAGGTACGGCGTACCGTCCACCCAGATGAGCTCGGAATGGTCGCTTAAAGGGTCTGAACTCTCTTTATAAAACAAATTGCCATACGAACCGTCTTTGGGATTCCAGTCCATTGGACCGTCATCGGAGCCGACATAAGAGTCAACCACGTTGCCGTTATTGCCGTTTTTACTGTTTTTGCGACAGGCAAATATCAATGAAAAATCATCACATAAATCCGCACTGTTTTTTGCAGGATAGATGAAGTTAAAATAATCCTCGGTAGGCGCATTGGAAGTAGCCGCCATACGAGTATCCGTAATTGCCCCGTAGTTCATGGTTAAATTGCGTAATTGCCCCTGCGTCAATACACCGATACCTTCATCGGTGGTGCTTGCTGTCTTAGCAAAAAATCTCTTGCGCTGGCCTTCATCACTCACTCTCGGCAGATTTTCATACTGGGCCAGCCCGCTTTTACACAATCCTATTAAAAGCAGCGTCACTACAACAAATCGTGGTTTGAAATACACCGATTACCTCCTCGGATAATACTAAATTTTAATGTACAGCCCGATCTTGATACAACGCCGTATCCCGATATTGGATGGATCCGCCTGCCTGTCATAAGTATAACTGGAAGTGTTCCCTTCATCCCAGGCTTCCCCGGTTTTTTTCCAAACATTGACTACATTCAGTCGGTCAAACAGGTTATTCACTTTCATAAAAACAGAACCTTCGAAACCGGCAACTCGAAAATTACGGTTAACACGCAGATCAAGATTCACCGTCCAGGACATCCGCTCGGAGTTTTTATCCACTGTTGTCTGCCCCTCACTCAAAATGGGCGTGTAAGGCAAGCCGGAAGCAACATCGAGCACTACATTGATCCCGGAATTCTCCAGCGGTCTGAATCCCCAGAGACTAAATCCGTAGTCATCCGGGAAACGCAGGTCGGCATTCGCGGAAAATACATGGCGACGATCAAAATCCAGGTAATACTCCCGATTCGGCCGTAAATAATAGTTACTCGCATTATAATTGGAGAACCCTTCACTGGGATCGGATTCATTTCCTTCGGCAATTGAATAGGTATAATTGACCATACCCGACAAATAGTTGCTAAACTGATTCTCTACAATCAATATAAAACCCTGCACACGCGCAAAATCGGAATTATTGTAAATCGTATAATCATAAGGATACCGGGAATAATAGGTGCTGCCGATCAGATTTGTAATATCCTTCAAAAACACGGTCGCATCTGCAACCATGGAACTGCTGAAAGCATGTTTCAACCCAATTTCAAACGCCACCGTTTTCTGAGGTTTCATCATCACGTCGCCAATAAGGGCAGCGGACGCCCATACACTTCGATTGACGTACATACTGGAATAGGCCGGATTTTGAAGAAAATGCCCATAGGAAAAATGCAGCATGGAATTATCACTAAAAGGATGAGCCAGTCCGATTCGCGGACTGATATGATAGCGGGGTGACACATCCACAGTAGCGTTCGATTGATAGACTCCGTTGGAATCCACATAGCCAATATCGCCCATATCAGTCCAACCGGATGTTTGCGTGTCAAAATAATCCAGCCGTAGACCTAAATTAATAATTAGATAATCGTATTCGATTTTATCCTGCAGGTAAAGAGCGGCCTCCAGCGGTTTCTGACGATAATATTCTAGGTTATTAGCGGCTCCTGTCTTGGTAAGATTTTGAATGTAATGCCGGAATATTTCGTGTTGTTTCACTTCAAAACCGGTTTTTATCTGGTGATTTTGATGTATCTGGCTGGTCAAATCAAATTTCACATTATAGGTTTCGGACTCATTTTCCCACCAATAATCGGTGCCCCCCTGGACAAAACCGCCGGCGCCGATGGATTCCAGGTAGGTGGAACTATCCAGAACCCCGGTTTCGGTATCATACCATACGCTCGTACCCGTATCTTTAAACTCAAAGTGACTGACTAAGTGCGACAATCGTAAAGTGTAAAAAGTAGACCGATTGAGAGTGTGTGCCCAGGTTATTAATTCGCGGTTACGCCACTCTTTGACCAGACCGTAAGCACCGATACCGGTCTGCTCATAATATTTGTAATATTTGTAATAATGAGAGTAATCCTGGTGATAATCCTGAGACCGTTCTATCGTGGCGCACAGCTTTATCTTCGGATTAAATTTGTACGTTACCTTACCCATAATATCGCGCACCAGTTCAAATCCCCAGGGTAAATAGCCATCCTCGTTTTTGAATCGTCCCGACAATAAAAAGGTCATTTTCGGAATCAGCGGAACCGGCCCGTCAATATTCAGCGAAAAATCACCTAGTACCGGCACCAGAATTAAATCTTTAAACGTTTCATCGTTAATTACGCTTTCAAATTCATAAAGGGAATTGCCGTTATCATCTTTCCAGGCATCCAGGTACTGTTCCTGTTCTTCGGAACTCAAATTTTTTACCTCATCAGTTGATAAGAGCCAGTCCGTACTATGATAGGGCGACTCATTCAGCGCTGGGCTTTCGTATTGAAATTTTACATGATAGGAATCATCGCCCTCTTTCGTTACAATATTGACGACTCCGGACATCGAATTTCCGTATTCTGCATTAAAAGTACCACTCAATACCTGTAATTCCGCCATCGCATCACTGCTGGTCGCGGTTCCGGCAAACTTGTTGGAAAAGGGATCGATAAATGGATCGGAAACATAAACCCCATCGACCATATAGGTTATCTCTCCGTACCGACCGCCCCGCAAATGCAGTTTGCCCTGCTGGTCCTTACTAAAACCGGCCTGCATCGCCAGGACATCATTAATGTCACTGACAGGCAGTTTCTCGGCAATTGTCGATCCGTTTACCGATGATATCTGGGCTGTGGCATCATTTTGAACAAGCGGTTTTTTGGCAATGACTACAACCTTTTCGCCCATATCCAGAACTGTCGCGCTTAATTCAAAGTCCATTTTCGTCGTTAAATCCACCGAAACCTGAACATTGGCAACTTTTCCCAACTCATAACCAATCATAGACACTTGCACTGAATAAACACCGGGCGAAATATTAATAATGAAGTAGCGGCCATCGGAATCCGAAGAAGCGCCCAGATAGCTGTCTTCGATGACAACATTAACTCCGACGAGCGGTTCACCGCTTTCTTTATCAATAATTCTTCCTGCGATTTTCCCGGTCGTTCCACCAAATACCGTCACCGCATTCAGCAAACATCCAATTAATAGTGTAACCGTTGCATTTTTAGTTTTAAACATTTTTATTCACCTGTTAAACACTATAAGCAATCTTATGGAATTTGGGTTCATCCCAAAGGCAGGCTCATTTACTTGAGCAACATGCGCGACAACAAACATGGATATGTATCCGATAACCTAACATCGGATACTCACACCAATTTCATTCACCATGCAAAAAAAACAGTGCCCGGCCCACTTGTTGAGTCAAGCCGGGCATTGTTACTATTACTCATCGTTTCAAATGTGAAATGTCGTTGTTTATATACTATTTTACCAACAACATTTTCCTGGTCAATATCTGTGAATCGGTCTGCAATTGGTAAAAATAGACACCACTGGAAACCAGGTTGCCAAAGGAATCCCGGCTATCCCAAAAGACGGAATAATTATTGGCAGTTTGCATATCATTTACCAGCGTTCTGACTTTCTGCCCCATAATATTGTAAATCGTCAGGCTTACATTGCTTTTTTCAGGAATACCGAATCGGATTGTCGTTGTCGGATTGAAGGGATTGGGATAGTTTTGCGCTAATATATATTCGCTCGGTAAATTACCGGAAGCCGACCCAACAACTCCGTTCACATCAGTGAGAGCCGGAATCACGCCATGCATGACATTAAAGCCATAAGTGGTGGCGGTATTATATTCGATCCAGGTGATATCCGCGCCACCGGCAAATACATCCCCAATCGCATCCCGTACCGAGCCTATGCTGATCTCAGGAAAATTCTCCGCACTGGGATAGGTATTGTTGCTCACCTTGGCCGGCGCCGTAAAACTCGCTCCGCCATTGGCTGAGGTTACATAGTAACTGTTACGTGTAGTCGGATACTGGGGATCCAACTGCGAATACGTCACATAAATCCCACCGTTCGGGCCAATCGTAATGCACGGTTCCCATGCCGACGGCTCCGTCGATTCATCGATCCGAATCGGATCACTCCAACTGCCGCCGACATTGTTCCGGTAATATACCACGCCGGTGGGTTTCCCATCCGACAAATATTCCCACGAGGTATCGTTGCTTGCATATACCAGGTGCAGATTCTCATCGGGATCAAGCGCTATGACGCCATGACTATCCCAGGTGTAATTTGAGCCGTCTTCCATTACCGAAATGACCTCCGGGGCAG
>JAHJGX010000274.1 GCA_018824205.1 bacterium | reverse complement strand
TAGTGTTATGTTAACATGATTATGGCGTATATATATCGTATATTATGTCAAAACTGGAGGTACTCATGGCAAGGTATACGATCAAACTTTCAAAAGAAGAAGTTGAAGAATTGACAGCAATCATTAACAAAGGTAAACACACATCACAGGCTTTTCGTTCGGCCTACATCCTGTTAAATTGTGATAAAGGGACCTACTCACAGGATCCAGGTATTACAAATGCGGAGATCACCAAAATATTGAAAGTCGGTGACCGAACGATAGACCGGATCAAGAAGAAATTTGTGGAGGATGGCTTTGAAAGTGTTCTTGAACGGCGCCCTTCGAATCAGAATTACACAAAAAAAATGGACGGAGATTTGGAGGCCAAACTGGTGACTCTCTGCTGCAGCGAACCCCCGGCAGGCCATGCCAAATGGAGTTTACGGTTATTGGCAGATAAACTGGTGGAACTCCAATATGTAGAGAGTATTTCACATGTTTCTGTACGACGAGCTTTAAAAAAAACGAACTTAAACCTTGGAAAGTGAAAGGGTGGGTAATTCCTCCTCAGCAGAATAGTGAATTTGTAGCCAAAATGGAAGAGGTACTGGATGTCTACAAGCGTCCCTACAATGAGAAGATTCCGGTTATCTGCATGGATGAGTCGCCCAAGCAATTGATTGAAGATGTTGCGATGCATAGGATGAAGCCAGGACAGGAAACCAGGGTGGATTATGAATATATTCGACACGGAATGGTCAATATTTTTATGGCAAACGAACCACTACAGGGGAAGCGTCTGGTTGAAGTGACAAAGAGAAAGACGAAAATGGATTGGGGAAATTTTGTCAAGCAAATTTCAGAATCTTACCCTAATGCTGATAAGATCTGTTTGGTAATAGATAATTTTAAAACACATCATGCATCTGCTTTTTATGAATGTTTTGAACCGGAAGAAGCCCGGAGATTGAGGGAACGCTTTGATTTTGTATACACTCCAAAGCATGGTTCCTGGTTGAATATGGCTGAAATTGAACTGCATGTATTAAACCACCAATGTTTGAACAGGCACATATCTGAGCAAATAAAAGTTGAGAATGAAGTTAAGGCATGGATGGAGGAAAGAAATTCTAAAGAATCAAAGATAAACCGGCAGTTTACAAATGAAAAGGCGAGAGTGAAATTGAAAAAATTGTATCCGTCATTACATGATTAACATAACTCTAGGCTAAATATGGAGGTATGTTTTTGGGAATGTTATTCCGGGAATATTCCCGGATTATGGATAATATGGAATTTGAATTCTGTCTGTGCTAATTTTGGGATTGAGAATATAATATTCATCATCTTTGATGATTAAATTTGGAGTAATATTATTGATAAGTGTTTTCATTTTAGACTGCTGTCCGCCAACATATTCACGGTCACCTTCAATAGTCCAAGGGAAATTAAGATGTTCTCTGATTTCTTCTGGAATTGCATTTAGAATCTCAGTTGACAGTGTCTCATATCTTTTAATGATACAGTCGTTCTCTGTTTTTTTTCCATAACAAAGAATCCAGATAAAATAAAATTTTGAATCATTTATTTTGATTGGGTCTGGATCTTCTTCTGATTTGATGTTTATATATTTTTTATTTGGATTTTTTTTATCAATTGTCAGTTTGAGTTGCATAGTATAAAAGTCGTTAGTCTTTAAATGACTTTCAATTGTTTGGGTAATTTTTAAAATGTTTTCATTGTAACAGTTAATTAATTCGTTTTCTTTTATATTCCAACCTGGTTTTTTTGATTGAATATGCTTGTTAATTTTTCTCAATCTAGCCTCAGATAACTTTTCTAACTGTGGTTGTAAAAACTCCCATATTTGACATATCGTTTGTACTGAATTAATAAACTCAGTATTGTTTATAATTTCAATATTTTCTTCTTCGTTGCTTTTTAATAAAGATATTATGTCCTCAGAAGTATTAACAAATATTAGATTTACTGCCTTGCTTGTGAAAACATGGTCGGCGGTAATTTTTTCATGACCTCCTAATTCGAGTAAAATTTCTTTTGGTATTTCTGGTCTCCAGCCAAAGCCAATGCAAGGTATATTTATTGGAAAAGAAGAAGTATATAGACAAACATTATATATTTTTATAATATTGGATAA
This sequence comes from bacterium, assembly GCA_018824205.1. Taxonomy (GTDB): domain Bacteria; phylum Fidelibacterota; class UBA2242; order UBA2242; family UBA2242; genus B118-G9. The sequence continues at coordinate 2,947 of JAHJGX010000274.1, read as the reverse complement.
TCATGTAGGGGCATAGCATGGTATGCCCGATTTTCGATAATTGACAGACAAAAATCATATACCCGTAGGGGCGAACGGCGTTCGAACCAGAGATAGCCCCAGTAGGTAACATAATGTGGCTGAAATTACCCAGAAGTAGACATATAACCAAATTAATACATTAATAATTTGTTCAATTGCTCCACGATGTTTAATTATTGTAATATTGTGATAAATTCGCTTATCTTTAATCATTGTGGCATGATGATTCAAAAGGGGGAAAGATGGAAACTAAATATATCTTATCGCATGACATGGGCACTAGCTCGAACAAGGCGATGCTCGTGACTGTTTTTGGTGATGTTGTGGATACGGCAAAAGTCGAATATCCGATGGAAATGCCTGCACCCGGTTTTGCCGAACAGGACCCACAGGACTGGTGGAATGCAATTTGCGAAACTTCAAAGGAATTGGTCCGGAAAACCAGTGTTAACCTGGAAGACATTGTGGGAGTAACCTTTTCGTCTCAAATGCAGGGGCTGGTGTGTGTATCGCGGGAAGGTAAACCACTTCGCAAAGCAATCTCCTGGGTCGATAGCCGGGCTGGCGACATTATGCGGAAAAAAATCTGGACGGCTCCGCGAGTTCAGGGTTATAATATCTTTCGATTAATCAAGTTTCTGAGAATTACCGGTGGGACACCCAGCTTAGCCGGTAAGGACATTATCGGAAAAATCCTCTGGCTGAAAGAGCATGAACCTGATTTAATCGAAAAAACATACAAATATCTGGATCCAAAAGATTATATCGTCTATAAAATGACAGGTAAATATGTAAAATCTACAGACCTGGCGGTTGTCTGGTGGCTACTGGATACTCGTAAAAATCGAAACCAGTGGGACCCCAAACTCTGTAAGATGACCGGCATTGAAATGGAAAAATTACCCGAAGTAAAAGCCAGCGGCGAGATAGCAGGTAAACTTACCGAAGAGGCTGCCGAAGCGGTTGGGTTGCTCCCGGGGACACCGATTATGAATGGCGCCGGTGATATATCTGCTGCGGCGTTGGGTTCAGGTGCGGTTGAAGACGGCCGAATGCACATTCGGATTGGTACCAGTGGCGGTATTGCCGGGCATTTTGTAAAACGCAAAATCGATCTTGCACACTATGCCGGCTGTATTGGCAGCGCCTATCCGGAAAAATACTATCTCGGGCTTGCTGCCCAGGACACCATGGGAATCTGCCTGGAATGGATAAAGAACAAGGTTATCTATCATGCGAAAGATCTGAAAGATGAGTATCATGTTGATAAAATATATCAGATTCTTGATAAACTTGTCGAACGAATTAAACCCGGTGCTGATGGAGTGATTTTTACACCCTGGATGTACGGTGAACGATGCCCATTGAATGATGATACACTCAGGGGCGGAATTTATAATCTTGGCCTGAATCACACCCGCGATCACATCATCCGGGCAGTCTTTGAGGGGATTTCCATGAATATTCGCTGGGCGCTTGAAGTCATGGAGAAAATGTTTGGTCACGTCAATGAATTGAATTTTGTAGGCGGCGGAGCAATGAGTGACACCTGGTGTCAGATTATGGCTGATATTACCAACCGAACAATACATCAGGTAACTGATCCGCAACAGGCAGCTGGAAAGGGCGTAGCGCTGCTCGCTAGTATTTCCCTGGGGTATATTGAATCCTTCGAAGAGATTGGTAAATACATTAAAATCAAAAGCAGTTATTATCCAAATCCTGATAACCGGGCGATTTACGACAAACATTTTAAAGCTTTTAAGAAACTGTATAAACTGAACCGAAAATGGCACGCGATGATGAACAGTGATACAAAATCACACTAGAAATTATTGATGGAAGATTTAACGGAATTCATTACACGTGGTATAAATTGCAAGGAACGCCTGATTGCTGTCAATGAACAGGTAAATTTACAGGTGATTACATTTAAACCTGTGAATGATACAATTAATCCGGCTATTATTTTTGTGTCCGGCTGGATTTCAAGGATATCCGGTTGGAAAGATGTTCTGATCGAAATGAGCCGGGATTTTCCAGTTTACTATATTGAAACCCGGGAGAAGAATTCTTCTGTAATTTATGGAGAAGTCAGTTTTCGGGTCGAGGATTTTGCCCGGGATATTGCAGCCGTTGTTGATGCCCTGAATTTGAGTGATGGAAAATTTATCCTTTGCGGCAGTTCGCTGGGTGCAACATCAATTGTTGAAAGTTGTCGCTTCCTGAAACGAAAGCCACTGTGCCTGGTGCTGATCGGTGTTAACGCTGTGTTTTACGCTCCAATAATCTGGAAAATTATGATTTATCTGTTTCCGCCGAGATTTTATTTAATCATGAAACCGGTTATTAAATGGTACCTGCGGAATTTTCGCCTGGATGTTCATAATGATTGGACCCAGTATGTGAAGTATTGCGGAAATCTGGATGCCGCAAATCCGTGGAGCTTGAAAAAAGCAGCGCTTGAGTTCATCAGGTACGAAATATGGTCAAAGCTGCCTGATATTCAAATTCCGACCCTGCTGGTCAGCGCCTCAAAAGATGAACTGCATGACCATGAAAATATTCAGAAAATCAGCTCAATGCTACCCAATAGTAAAACAATTGATATGGAAATCAATAGCAACAGTCACAGTCCAGTGGTGGTAGGGGAGATTAGGAAGTATATCGGGGAATTAATGAACTACCTCGACGCATGTATCGAGGTATCTTATCGGGAATGTTCTTAAATGAGACACCAAGGTTTCTCAAACTCTTCCTTTTGTAAGGTAACCCCGAGGCAAGCCTAGTGTCGTGTCAATCCTGTAAAGTCGGATAAAGTCTCTTTAATTTAATTCGAGCATCTTTTGCTGTAAACTGCCAGTTTATCTTTGCATTCTTATTATTTCGGCGCTCCTGCCACGCATTACACTCTCCAATCACAGTG
>JAHJGX010000273.1 GCA_018824205.1 bacterium | reverse complement strand
ATAAGGCCGGCGTCATTACCTGGGTAAATGACGATATTGGCGCCACGGTTCACCCCGGCGATATTATCGCCCGCGTTGCCGACCTGAGCAGCTTGAGCTGGTCTTGTTAAATATTGTCAAGAATGCCATAGAAGCCATCGGTAGTCACGGAACCATAACGGCAGTCACGCACACAGAACCCAACCGGGTTCTCATTATCCGCGATACCGGGTCAGGTATTTCGCTGGAAATCAGTTCCTATATTTTCACTCCCTTCTTTAGCACCAAGAAAGATGGACAGGGCATCGGACTGACCCTAAATCGGGAAATTTTGGTCAATCACGGTCTTCAATTTTCACTGAATACTCTTCAACAAGGCTGTACTGAGTTCAGCATTTATTTCCCCTGAAATAAAAAGAGAAACCTTTGTTGCTATTGATTTGTTGCGAAGGATTTTATCAACAAATAAGAGAGATAACAACCATAGACCAGCAATAAAAATAATCCCTCTTTTCGACTGATTTTCCTGTCCGTCATCATTAACGGCAGCAATACAATCGACAGCCCCAGCATCAGGAACACATCTACCCAGGAAATTCCGTTGCCGTGTATGGGGGCGACCAGGGAAGAAATTCCCAATACGCAGAATATATTAAAAATGTTAGAACCGACAATATTCCCAATCGCAATTTCCGGTTCTTTTTTGTATGCCGCCACGACCGATGTCGCCAGCTCCGGGAGACTCGTCCCGGCTGCAATGATGGTCAACCCGATTACAGCTTCATTAATTCCCAGGATTCGAGCGAGTTGAATAGAATTGTTGATTAATAGGGAAGAACCAAAAGTCAGGAGTCCAAGACCCACGATTATTAGTGCAAAATCAATTAAAATATTTTTGTTTGGATTCGGAATTGATTCACAGGTAATAAGCTCATCTGCTTCGAGTTGATCTTTTTTGGAGACATGAAAATTATATATCGTATATCCCAAAATCCCCGCTGTCAAAAACAGCCCTTCTACCCGGCTTATTGTTAAGTCTAAAAATATCGGGACAAACAGCAATCCCGCGATAATCATAATCGGCACATCCCGCCGAATCAACTTTGTTTGAATATTCATTGGATAAATTAGCGCGGCTATGCCGACAATGACGGCGATATTGAATATATTGGAACCAATAACATTCCCCACCGAAATCGCGCCGAATTGATTCAATACCGCTTTGATGCTGGTAAATAATTCCGGCATACTGGTCCCGAATGCCACCACCGTCAAACCAATGGTCAGAGGATTAATACCCAGGCGCAAGGATAGGCTTGAGGCCCCTTTTACCAGTCCTTCCGCCCCCAGAAACAGAAGAACCAAACCCAAAAATAAAAATAAAATTAATCCTGCCATCACAAATAAAATTTATTAGAAATATCTAATTCAACCTAAGAATATTCAGATATGTAATTAAATTAATAAAAACCACTGTTCCCTTAACATGATAAAAAATATTGACATTGTGAGAATATTTATACAATTTTGCACTATCGAGTATCAAGGGTAGTGATGGCAAATATTTTTTATATTCAATTGGATCGGTTCAATAAATTTGTCTTATCCCCAAAATCAAAGACAAATTGATGAAAATTGACAATCATAAATCCAAAACAGAACTGATTGCCGAAATTCAAAAGTTGCGGCAGGCATTAGACCAATCGACGCCAAACGTCAATAACCTGATGCGGCAATGTGATGACCTGACCCTGATAAACGATCTTAATGCCGCGGTTATTCAGCAAAAACCGCTCAATTATCTTTTATCACTTCTATCGCGCTCAGTGAGCGCTATTTTTAACAGTCATGGCGTCGCCGTGTACCTCTTAAGTCGGGACAATAATTTACTGGAGATGCAGCCCAATACGCTGCCGCCAAAAATCAGCGATCTGATTGAAAGACTTTTGTCTGTAAAAATACCGGAAGTGGTGATTAAGCGCAGTTCTGACAGTTATTATTTCAAAGCCCTCACATCCGGCGCGCCGCTTACAATAAACGGCGCTAATAACGTCAACAAGCTCATATATGAGTTCACCGACAGTAAAATAATACGAAAACATGCCCCGAAAATCCAAAAAGTAATTGGTATTAAAAATGTTCTCATTTTCCCCCTGGTCTTCGGAGATACTGCACTCGGCGTTATGGACATATCCCGAAAAACAGCTTTTGTTGATTCTGAAGTCCGGCGACTCCGTCAAATTGTATCCCAGGTGACAGAGGCGATATTATATCACAAAGCAATCCTTGAAAAGGAAAGCCTGCTGCAGGAGCTTCAGGAAACCTATAATAAACTCAAAAAATTAAGTGGATTGATTCCGATCTGTGCCCACTGTAAAAAAATCCGCGATGACAGCGGCTACTGGAACCAGGTCGAAAAATACATTTCCGAACACTCAGACGCCGTTTTCAGTCACGGTATCTGCCCGGACTGCATGAAACAGTATTATCCGGAGTTTGTCGCAAAGAAAAATCTACCCTGATTAACAATTCCAGTATAAATAAAAGGGGCTGACCTTTTAGGACAGCCCCTTGACTTATATTTCATTAATGAATTTACGCTTCTTCAATGGCAGCCTGAGCAGCGGCCAGGCGGGCAATCGGTACACGATAGGGCGAACAGGAAACGTAATTCATACCAACTTTATGGCAGAATTTGACAGAGCTGGGTTCACCGCCGTGCTCGCCGCAGATACCGACTTTCAGGTTCGGACGTGTGCTGCGGCCTTTTTTAGTCCCCATTTCCACCAGCTGGCCGACGCCGGCCTGGTCCAGGACCTGGAACGGATCGACTTCCAGCAGACCCTTTTCGATATAGATCGGCAGGAACTTACCGGCATCGTCGCGGGAATATCCAAAGGTCATCTGGGTCAGATCGTTGGTCCCGAAAGAAAAGAATTCGGCTTCTTTGGCCACTTCGTCGGCAGTCAGGGCCGCCCGCGGAATTTCGATCATCGTTCCGACGAGATAGTCAATCCGATCTCCCTTTTCTTTAAATACCGTTTCAGCGGTCGCATGGATAATATCTGCCTGCATTTTATATTCCTTTACCGTGCCGATCAGGGGAACCATAATTTCCGGTCTGGCGTCGATGCCTTTCGCTTTACAATTCAGCGCTGCTTCAATGATGCCGCGAGCCTGCATTTCGGTAATTTCCGGATAGGTGTTTCCCAGGCGGCAACCGCGATGACCCAGCATGGGATTGAACTCGGCCAGGGATTCAACTTTATTTTTTACCTCTTCGACAGAAATGCCCATCTCTTCGGCCATCTCCTTTTGATTGGCTTCTTCGTGAGGTACAAATTCATGCAGCGGCGGATCCAGCAGGCGGATGGTTACCGGCAGGCCGTTCATGGCTTCGAAAATACCTTCAAAATCGCCTCTCTGCATCGGCAGCAGCTTGGTCAGCGCTTTACGACGACCGGCTTCATCTTCCGCCAGGATCATTTCGCGGACCGCTTTGATCCGTTCACCTTCGAAGAACATATGTTCGGTCCGGGTCAGACCAATACCCCGGGCGCCAAAATCACGGGCCACCTGGGCATCATGGGGAGTGTCTGCATTCGTGCGAACAAGCATACGGGTATATTTATCACAGAGATCCATCAATTTGCCGAAATTGCCGCTGAGTTCCGGATCCTTCGTCTCGACTTTACCATCCATTACCTCTCCGGTAGAACCGTTCAGGGAAATCCAGTCGCCTTCTTTATAAGTGACGCCATCGGATTTCATCGTACGGATTTTGTAATCGATTTTCACTGAACCGGCGCCGGAGACACAGCATTTCCCCATTCCGCGAGCCACAACTGCGGCATGGGACGTCATCCCGCCCCGGGCGGTCAAAATACCCCGGGCGGCATCCATGCCGGCCAGATCTTCGGGAGAAGTTTCGATCCGAACCAGAATGACCTTTTCGCCCCGGGCCGCCCATTCCTGGGCTTCATCGGCAAAGAAAACGATTTTTCCCGTTGCCGCACCCGGTGAGGCCGGTAATCCTTTGGCAATAACTTTAGCAATTGCCAAAGCATCGGTGTTAAAAACCGGATGCAACAATTCGTCGAGTCTATTCGGCCCAACGCGCATTATTGCAGTTTTCTCATCAATCATACCTTCTTCGAGCATTTCAATGGCAATATTCACCATCGCAGCGCCGGTCCGTTTTCCGTTCCGGGTCTGGAGCAGCCAGAGCCGCCCGTCCTGGATGGTAAATTCCAGGTCCTGCATATCTTTGTAATGATTCTCCAGCTTGGTTTCAACATCGCTCAATTGCTTGTAAACCACCGGCATTGCTTCTTCCAGTGACGGGTATTTCGATTTGCGTTCTGCTTCGGATACAGTTGCCAGTTTTGCCCAGCGCTTGGAACCTTCAAGAGTGATTTGCTGAGGCGTGCGAATTCCGGCCACCACATCCTCGCCCTGAGCATTGATCAAATATTCTCCATTGAAAATATTCTCACCGGTTCCGGCGTCCCGGGTAAAGGCCACGCCGGTGGCGGAATTATCGCCCATATTACCATAGACCATCGCCTGTACATTCACAGCCGTGCCCCATTCAACCGGAATGCCTTCCATGCGACGGTACACGATTGCGCGTTCATTATTCCAGGAACCAAACACCGCGGCAACCGCGCCCCAGAGCTGGTCCCACGGGTTGGTGGGAAAATCATGTCCGGTCACCTTTTTAACCGCAGCTTTGAACTGGGAAACCATGTCTTTTAGATCTTCGACCGTCAGTTCCGTATCATTTTCAACCCCTTTGCTCTCTTTGATACTTTCAATAATTTCTTCAAACGGGTCAATATCCACTTTGCTTTCCGGCTTCATACCGAGAACCACATCACCGTACATCTGTACAAAGCGGCGATAGGAGTCCCAGGCAAAGCGCGTATTGCCGGATTTTTTTACCAGACCGGTAACGGCATCGTCATTTAATCCAAGGTTCAGAACCGTGTCCATCATACCGGGCATCGATGCACGGGCCCCGGATCGCACGGACACTAGTAACGGATTATCACGATCGCCAAACTTTGCACCCATGATATTTTCGATGTGCTTTACACCGGCCTCGACCTGTGCTTTGATCAACGCAACGGTCTTGTCTTTGCCTTCATTGGTATAAATTGTACAAACCTCGGTGGTAATGGTAAAACCAGCGGGAACCGGAACGCCAATCAGGTTCATCTCGGCGAGATTTGCGCCTTTGCCGCCCAACAAATTTTTGTCGGAGGCTTTGCCCTCGGCCTTGCCGGCGCCAAACGTATAAACATATTTAGACATAATTACCTCTTTTATTTATTATTCAACTGACAATCATAACGGCCTGAAAGTTATTATATTTTACCGCCATATTCAAGGAATTGCCCGCTAATGCCTGATAAATAAAACGTCACACTGACTAATAGTAATACCAGATACTTTGATAATCATCGATGTTCTCGCCCCGCTTATGCAACATCTTCAGGTATTCAAAAATAGAGACATCTTTATAGGTATAGGCCGGAACCAATTTAATATTTTTCTCCCAAGGTAAAAACCGGTAAACCCGTCGGCCGTCAGGAAGAATAGCCAACACCTGATGATCCTGGCCGGCCCGGAGATGATTTTTACCGAGGCGCGGAACATTAAACACCGGTTCGTCGGTCCGGTCCAGCCCCGGCATCAGGCGAGCCTCCTCCTTACGTTCCTGAAGAAGGCGGGCAATAGGCACACGATACTCGCGGGTTTCATCTTTGCCTTTGGCATTAAAGGTATAGTAAGGATCAACCCCTGCCAGACGGAGTTTTCTCCGCAAGGCAACCAACTCAAAGCGGCGGCTGTTCTCAAAAGTAAACACGGCCTGATTGTAAATACTTAAACCTTTTTTCCGAACTTTTTCAATAGCCGATACCGCTTCGGGGGTCAGCTCCCAGACATGTTCAAAGTGCGTCGCAATCGCAATTTCCCGTTTTCCAAATTCATGGTAACGATCCAGAATGTCCACCAGATTGTCTGTAAATCGTTGGGGCAGTACGACAAACATACGGGTTCCGATTCGAATGCGCTGTATGTTTTCAATTGTCGAAAGCCGTCGCAAGAGATATTCGATTTTTGCATCACTCATGACCAGAGGATCACCACCGGTAATCAATACTTCCTGAATTGCCGGATGTTCTTCAAACCATTTCAATGCAGATTCAATCAGCTCTGTCCGGGCAAAGGCATGGGGATCAAGCACCTGGTTGATTTCCCAGTTCCGCTGACAGTACACACAAATCTGGGCACAAGTATTATAGGGCTTAATTATTGCGATCTGGGGATATCGTCGGGTAACCAGCTGAATCGGCGATGTATCATGCTCACCCATAAAATCGAATTTCTCTGAGCGTGTCGCACGGTTTTCAGCAACCGTTAAACTATAATGAAGCGGCGGGATTACCTGGGCCCGGACCGCATGATCGCGTTTTCGGGAAGGATTTTTATCCATTAGTGATATATAGTAAGGGGTGATTCCAAAAGGTATCCGATGCTGATTGGCAATCCGGATTGATTTTTCTTCATTGTTGGTCAAATTGATTATTTTTTTGAGAACGTCTGCTTTCCGGATTACATGCTTATTCTGCCAGTGATAGTCATCCCAATCTTCTTCAGTGGCGTTAAAATAGCGGAGGATTCTCTGTTTATGGCGAGCCCGATCCTTGATTACGTTGGGGTCAAGACCAGACGGGTATTTCTGTAAAATAATGTCTGTTTTTCGGTCTTCACGATCCAGCGTATCTGATCGTTGAATCGCTGCCTCACGGCCCTTTTTTAACTTAAAGTCTGGTCCCTCGTCCAACTCCACCGACCGATTATAGACGCCCGAATCCCCGCTAATTGCCCGGAACAGGTGTACAAATTCAAGGATAAACCCTTCAGACACATCAACAGATTTTCCCTGGGCCAAATTATATAACAATTCCAGGTTACTAATACCAGTTTCCATTTCGCTGGAGACGGAAATGATTGTCTTTAAAACAGAAACAGATTCCAGAATAATGGCTTTTTCCAGAGGGTGATACCGCCTGGTATCGTTCAGTATTCTCACTTCCCGTAAATTCAGATATTCAAAGAGTTTTTTACGAGCACTTTCAATATCTTTCGCGTTTATTAAAACTGACCGGATTTCCGGATTTCTTAACCACAGTTGCCCGAATTGAACTTTTTTAAAATCACCATTATTATCTTTAGATATGTCCATTTTACCGGTACATGTACTTTGTATATTTAAATCATATTCCATTATTCTCTTATATATATTAGCCATCATGCTCCATTTTTATTTACAATATTCACAGCCATAGTATAACCGAATGGTCCCAAAGCTCCAAACTTACAGCTGGTATATCAAAGAAAAATTGTATTTGCTGTTTTATTTCTCCGCCAACGAATTTTTTGTTCCGCTTGTTGATATTTTTAGTATATTAAAAATGTAAAAACATGAAGATTCACCGGCGAATACAGGTTCGCACTCTTTGCCAAGTTGATTTTTGAACAATTAGATTCTACGAGGAGGATGATCATTTAATTGGATCTGTCAACAATCCATTGTCAGATAAATCAAACTAAATACCGGGCGACATCCCATGAACAACGAGAAAGACTTTATTGAACACACCATAGATTCCAAGCAAATATTTTCCGGCCGCTTGTTAAATGTCTACAAAGACACTGTTCTTCTGCCAACCGGCAATCAATCCACCCGCGAATATATCAAACACCCCGGGGCGTCCGTCGTGATCCCTTACCTGGGGAACGGGCAAATTATCATGGTGAAACAGTTCCGCTACCCGGTAAATGCAGTAATGCTCGAGCTGCCGGCGGGTAAAATTGATCCCGGAGAGTCGCCGGAAAAAACCATTCGGCGCGAGCTGGCCGAAGAAACCGGATATCATCCGGAATCTTTAAAGCCCGTTTGCCGGATTCACACCTGTGTTGGCTACAGTAATGAATTGCTCCACCTGTTTTGGGCCGGCAAACTGAAGGAATGCAAATTGTCGGCTGACGACGATGAAACTATCAAAATCGTAAAAATTTCCACAAAAGAAGCAATTGCCCTGGTACTGAACGGCAAAATCACCGATGCTAAAACAGTGATCGGGCTGTTCTGGTTGAAAGAAATACTCCGGAACCCGGAATTAAAAAAACGCTTTATTTCCGAATAATTTATTGCCTCAATATCACTCGGGCAGAGCGTCCAGTGAAAAACCTTCATTGTAGTGGATACGCTGCGGTTTTTCCGATATCAGCCCGGGAAATCGTCGATAGAGACTCTCGGCAAACATAAAATCCAGATGTGCATTGTTTTCCGGTGCTTTCCCGAACACCTCTTTCCAGATCAACGGACTTTCCATACAAAAATAGATGAATGGTGGATTCGGCACGGCTGTCAGCTTTTGATATATCAATTTGTACATGGGCAACCGTAGCGGCCGGGCATAACGCAGTTTACCATCCATTCCCCGCACCATCTCTGAGTATGGAATAGTCGTATTGGGATAGCGTTCGATAATCTTCTCTTTCATGGACGGTGGAAAGCGCAGAGACCCCAGACTGATCCAGGCAATCCGTTCCGGGTCAATGTGCCTATAGAGTTCGTCAATCAGCTCGCTATATAATTTTTCCCAATTTGGATAAAACAGGATCGGATCAAAGTGAAATGCCAACAAATAACCGGCTTCGGCAGCTTTCTGGGCCGCCGCCAACCGCGGAATCAATTGCGCCGTTGTAAATTCATTTTGATGGATAATTTCCTGAGGATTTAGCGACCAGGCTAAAACTGTATGCCCATTATGTTCCAGGTGCAGCAGACCTTCAACGTCGGCGGTTTTGGATTTTAACTCTAAAAGCGCGTTGGGCATTTCGGCAAATACCCGGATCGCCTGCTTCGCAAAAAGAACCGAGCCGTCAATGGCCAGACTGTCACCCAGCTCTCCTGTCCCAATCCGAAAGAAACGTTTTGGCTGCCGCTCTATCTTGCTTTTCAATTCTGCAAAGATTTCATCAAAATTGGTATACAGCACTGTTGCCGACTGGTTCAGATAAAACTGCAGAATGCAATAGCTACAGTGCATCGGGCAGTTCTGGGTCTGATTGATCACCTGGTAATTGCAACATAAATAGCTCTTATCCGTGCCGGGGCACCCTTTGACAATATCGCCTTGGGACCGGGCCAGCAGAAGGACTGTTTTGGGATCAAGATCGCAGACATCAGCGGTAAAATTATAATCATCAGGAACGATTCGCTGAATTCGGCTGGGAAATTTGCTCAGAATATCGCCGGTCACAGAATCCTGCAGCGCCGATTCGGTAATATATACCCGCTGAAACCGATTATTGTGATTCATCTAAAGTGTATCCAGCAACAGCTGAATTTTTTGAATTGCATCATCGGTATAGAAATTCCGCATTTTATCAATGTCGGTTTCCGTGTTTAAAAGCCAGTGCAGCTGCAATTCTTTTTTCTCAAATGTATCGTCGTAATGAATACCGGCGTTTTCCGGAAGAGAAATCCGACGAAGCGTTTTTTCAACATTTTCTCTATGGGTAGAAAGCAATGGAAACCGGCGTCTGAAAACAGCATTACGGATTTGCCGGATTCGCTCCTTTGGTTCCAGGTTTTCATCGGTCAATAACGTTGTCCATTGCATCTGCGTTAACAGTTCCTTTTGGGTAAGGCTTTCCCGTTTTTGAATTTCATAAAGGCTGCTCACAATCTCTTCGAAAACACTCAATGTCGGCCGTAGCCGGATCAGATCATGCAAATCAGATTGGTCGTCCCGAGTAAATTTTGTAATAAACAGCCACGTTTTCACAGAGGCGTTTTTTTTAATTAAATACGTAACAATCGGTTTAGTTAAAAATAGAAGTTGAAGATATCGGTCAATCAGCATAGTATCGGCTTTCAGCCCGAGCACGGGAAACAGTATTTCCATCAGATCAATATCAGAAATACCATTGTCCCGGATCATCTGAAATACACGAGCCGTTTCAATCGGAAACAGCGGACATTTTTTTACCCTTGTTTCAACGAGTGTTCTCAGAATAGTAAGAACTGATGCGTTTTCAGGAAAGCAGACAGCCGGGAACTGATAATGGTCCGGCAGGCCCGCATTAATTATCTCAAATCCATCTACAATCCGATAGTCCCGCCCCGCTTTTTGTACAATAATTGTATCGGTAAAATGATATTCATCGGAATCGGAAAGGAAAAGATCATAGTGATGATCGGACTTATCTATTTGATCAACCGTCAGTACGGCTGGTTTTGCGGCAGGCTTCAAGTTTGCTCCGGTATTCACTTAATTTTCCAGCAAAAATATTGGGTAAATCGTGGCGCTTACGACGACCAGTTTCTAATACAGTCAGTTTTTTAATAATTTCCTTCAATACCAATTCCCGTTGTATAGTGCTTATTTCTTCGGTTAATATTTTCTCCAGGGCGGTAATTCTATAGCGGTCCAGGCCCCAGTATTGCCGGGATAGCTGGTCCGAATGCCCCCCGGTTTTTACGATTAGCTTCTCCGGTATCAGGGCGATCTGGTATTTATATGCTGTCCGCAACCATAAATCGTAATCCTCGCACACCGGCAGATTTTCATCAAACACACCCACGTCATTAAAAATCCGCTGGTGAATCATTACAGCCGACGGACTGACAATACATAGCGGCAGACATTGGGGAAATATCCACCCCGAGTATTTCTGGTGTTTTTTCATTGGGTTGACAAACTTACCGTTACGGATCCATTTTTCATCGGTCTGTACTATTAAAATATCCGGGTGTTCCTGCAGAAACTGAATTTGCCGCTCGAGTTTTTCCGGCAGCCAGTAATCATCGGAATCCAGAAACGCCACCCAGTTGCCTTCAGACTTTTCCAGTCCGAAATTCCGACTGGATGACACCCCGCCGTGTAATTTGGAAAAATAACGGATTTTATTACTGTATTTACTGAGAATCCGGCTTGTGTTGTCTGTTGAGCCATCATCAACAACAATTAATTCGAAGTTTTTATAGGTCTGCGACAATACGGATTTGATCGCCCGCTCAAGTACTTCTCCCCGATTATATGTAGGAATAATTACCGATACTCTTCCGGGATCGTCCATTTATAACAGAGTTCCTTCTTTATTTCTCAGCAAGTCGATTAAAATTTTCAGATGTCTGCTCAATTTTTCAGCCGCTTTATCCAGATTTTGCTTAAATATAGTCATTGTATCCGAATCTGCTGTATCGGAAATCACTTTTAGCGATACAAAGGGAATCGATTCCGCAACGCAGGCTTTGGCAATGGTGTACGCCTCCATATCCACCGCGTGGGCCCGATAATCGCTGATTATCTCATTCTTTCTCTTCGTGGATAAAACCGGTTTTTTTGATGTAAAAAGGGTGCCGGTTTTCCATTCTTCGGGCATTATCCCGGTCAACAATTCAGGTGTTTGAAATGAAATGGACTGGTTTTTATCATCAATAAAAACAGATGGGAAAAAGATGTCCAGCAACTGCAAATCGGACGAAACGGCGCCGGCCATACCGGCATTAATACAGATATCCACAGATTTTCCCGATTGAAACTCCCGAAAATTAAAATGACTTTCTTTTAATCCAACCGGTATTTTTTTGAAATTCAGGCTGACGGCCGGTTTCCTTTCAAATACAGACACAAGCTGGTCTTGAATCGGAACCAATTCCCTGGTCAATGCTGCTAAAATTAATATGTTCAATAAATTCTGGAATTATTCGCTGTCGCCTTCGTCAACGATTTTGTTACCGGCAATTGCCTTTCCCCAGGACTCGGAATCCAGTAATTCATACCAGCCGCAGTTGTTGCATATTTTAAAATATGTTTTCTTGCCGAAATATGAATTTTTACGGTAGACAATTTCGCTGGAACAATTTTCACATTTTTCATCGATTTTAGAATCGTAGGGCTGTTTGTTTGATTTTTTCTTGCTTGCATTAAATTTTTCGGTCATCTGCTCAAATCTCCGGTCAATGTTCACCTGCAGTTTAATTCACGTAATATGTTGGGTCATTTTGTCTATGGATAAAACACTGCTTTGTATCCTAACAAAATTCTTATATCTGAAGCGGATTGTCAAGTATTTCTTTTATTCTTTTTTGCGGACAGCGCTTCACGAAGTTTACGGATTATTTCATCCTTCTCCTGAATTGTCTGTACATACTTCCCGTTTACAAGGTCTTCATAAACTAAAATAAACTTCAGGGACAGTTTTATTTTATCCACCAGTTTTTCAAAAGAGGCCAGATCGTTTTTATTATAGATTGAACTGTCTTTCTTTTTGCCAAACGCCAGAAACCATTTGTGATCATCTTCATAAATAATCGGAATAATCAGCGGAAAACTGGAAATATCCTGGGGATTTTCGATGGTCGTTTCATGTATATCATGTACAAGCCCCCCATTCAATACATTTTTACAGTCCTTCACCAGAGAATTTTCTATCACATCGCTGCCCCGAATCTCATTAAACCGATACCCGCCCAATTCCGAATCGTAAGAGATCAACGCAACTTTATCAATGGGCAGTTGCTCAATCAGATTTTCGCAGATATATTCTTCAAAACCTTCGACAACCCCTTCATTTGTCAGGTTTTTCGTAAACGTGTCCGCCCGCTCCAGAAAATCCAGTTCCGATGTGTTTAATTTGTTATCCACAATCCGCTCGACTTTATTTCGGATCGGCACAAATAGAGAAATAAGCACGATAGTCCCGGGAATCCCGGCGAAAAATTCAGACCCGACAAATTTGCCAAACATATACTGCAGCAGTTCACCCAGGGAGTAATCGATCAGTCCAAAAACAGTGACAAAAACGATACCGACGATTGTATAAATTAATGTGCTGCGGATTTTCACATCCAGGGCCGTACCGGTCAGCAGGCTCCAGGTAAAGGACCCGAAAAACCAGAGAACGCCGATACATACAATCAGCACACCGGCTACCACAGACAGGCCGAATGTCAATCCCAGAATTTTTGACAGCATTTCACTGTGAATTAAAAAATGCGCACCGGGCAAGACTGTTATCAGAAGCAGGGCGCCGCCGAAAACAACAGCCATCCCGATACCGGAAATCGATATGCCCTTAAACGCCGAAAGCAGACGACGATATTCAATTTTCTGACTGGCCCGAAATTCTTTCCTTAATAACAATATGGCTCTCAGCAACCAGTAAACAGGCCAGATATACAGAATAATTTCAAACGGATCTCCAAAACGATGAAACCCCACCAGGAACACAATCATGTATAGAATTGCAGAACGAACATACAGTTTTTTCACATCCGGTTTTTCCGATATTTTTACTGCAATAAAATGGTAAAAAAAGATGCCCCAGAACGGAGATATCAGTTTACTCCAGATATCTGACAATAATTCAACGGGTAAATATTTTATCGACGGTGTAACCAGGAATATCAGGAAATAGACAATCAGAATATTTTCGCTTGCCTGACTGTAACGAAGCAGCAGGTAGGAATTAAAAAACGTGAAAATCAAAATCAAAATCAGGATTGATACCAGATACAGTTCATCGGTATTTAATTTCAATACCGTTTTAACCGGAATCCGGCTGACAGCTCCGGTTAAAGGATCTATAAGCTCAATTGTGACGTGAGTTTTCCCCTGAATATATTCATTAATCCGATCTTCAAGATCACCTTCCCAGTCCTCTTTCGCGGATTGGGGTTTATGATCGTTGTCTATTGATATTGTAAAAGCCTTATCGCGTTTGTACATAAGCACCGGGCCGCTTTCAGACCCAATAATATTTTCACCGGTATCCGGAGTGCTATAGCACAGTGAAATAGTGTCCAGCTTCGTGATAATTTTACCGGAAAACAGCGAGTCTAGCCCATCCTGACTGAAATTAATCGCCGTACTGTCTTCTATCTCAAAAGGTAACTGATGACGATAAAGATGGGCTTTTTCACGATATATTAGATTGATTGTTTCCAGCCCGAGTACAATAAAAAAAACGGTCCAGCCAAAACGCCCCAAAATCTTGATTATTTTATCGGAAAACATACGACTCTCCCACCGGCAGGTTTTTTAGTCTATTGTCCGGAATATAAGAGTTTTCACGAAAAGATGAAATAGATTCACCGTAGATCGCCGTTGCATAATATTCGGCAATGTTGTAAATTTTCGCGCTTTTTAACGCCATCCTAGCTCAGTTGGTAGAGCAGCTCACTCGTAATGAGCAGGTCGTCGGTTCGACTCCGACGGATGGCTCTCATCCAAATCTATATAAATGGTATCCCCTGCCCGCCAAGTACGTGAATTCAATTAACTACTGACCAAAATTCGTCGAATCAATGATGGCTTTTACTGACCCGCATTGTAAAGGTAAAAAACAATAGCACCGCTGCCGTTCCAATCAATGCCACCCCGATAATACTGCTGCCCTGAAACAGTTCTCCCGTACCAAAAAACAAAAATAAAACCCCGGTAACAGCACAGAATATTCTCAGAAACAGACGCCGACGGCGCCTGATTTTTTGTTTATGATGATGCGATCCCATTCTCGTTCCCCTTCTCTCTCAAAATAGATATCAAATACCTTTTTGTCAAGAGACTTCTTGATCACGGATGTATAACTGTCCGCAGGCCGCCGCGATATCCTGCCCCTTACTGCGCCGGACAGTCACTACAAAAGGCGCCCGGTAGAGATGTTTCAGAAAATTATTAAGTTTTTGCTCCGACGGTGATTTATAGGGCAGAAATTCGTTTTCATTGTAAGGAATCACATTAATCTTACAGGGAATCTGAGCAAGCAGACTGATCAGCCGCTTCGCATCCTGTTCAGAGTCATTAAAACCATCAATCAGGATATATTCAAATGTAATCTGGCGGCGCGACAATTTTGTATAATATTGAATTGCAGACAACAGATCGCGCAACGGGTATTTCCGGTTGATCGGCACCATTTCATTCCGCTGAACATCGGTAGTACCGTTTAAAGATACAGCCAGCTTGAACCGATGACCTTCTTCGGCAAAACGCCGGATTTCCGGCGCTAGCCCGGCCGTGGAGATGGTAATCCGGCGGGCGGCGATTTCAGGTCCCAATTCACTGTTCAGGATAGACGCCGACTTGAGTACATTGTCATAATTCAAGAATGGTTCGCCCATCCCCATGAATACAATATTTGTGGCTTTCGCACCCAGATCATTTTGAATCAACAGAAGCTGATCGATGATTTCCCCGGCGCTCAGGTTACGTTTAAACCCCATCGCTCCGGTGGCACAATAGGGACAGGCAAGCGGGCAACCCACCATCGTTGAGAGGCAGACGGTTCTCCGCTTTTCCTCTTCCATATACACCGCTTCAACGGCCTGGCCGTCGGCTAGATGAAACAGGTATTTGATACTTTTATCCAATTTTGATTCAAATTTTTCATAGGCTGTAAACAAGGATAACGATGCCGTATCCGCTAATTTATCACGTAATCCTTTTGACAAGTTCAGCATTTCACTAAAAGACCGCACATTTTTCTGGTACATCCACTGGTAAATCTGCCGGGCGCGAAAAGGTTTTTCACCGATTTCGGCCATCCAGGATTCCAATTCGCTTAGTATTAATCCTTTGATCTTCGTTTTTTCTGTCATCGTCACTCCAATCCGGCCCGAAATTAATCCTTTTCCGATACAATATAAAAGAAAAACCTTCGCATCATTTCCCGGGAAAAGCTGTTTATCTGCATTGACATTCACCCCGCCCCCCAATAAATTAAGCTCCAAATGAAATTGTTAGTTCGATTCCGTCTGTTCTTAATACTACCTTTAATTACATCCCTGTCGGGACAATCCCTTACCGTTTTACAGGAATATAAAACCGACATCGACCTGATTGATGTTATTGTCCTGTCCGATACAAACAGTATTGAGCCGCAGCTGTTCATTCACAGCAACCAAATCTCCGATGCTAAAACCGGAAAAATCGTCAGCGAAATTTCTGCCCGGCAATCACTGGTCGTGTCTGAACACCATCGGCTTCTGGGAATTTTCTCACCGGAGAAAGCACCCTCCAACCGGACCGAACCCCGGCAATTCGGGTTCACCGTTTATTCTGCAAAGGATCATCCGGATTTTACAATTCATGATAAATATATCGATACCGGCAAGCGCCCCGCTTTTTTCCTGAATGAAGCCAAAGGGGCCGCAATGCAAATTTCACCCAATGGCGACCGGATTAAATTTTATGATAATCACGGGCGTTTATTAAGGGAAAAACCGTTCTCCCAGAATCTTCCTCATAATTATGAAACCACCCTTACTGCGTTCAGCGCTGACGGCAATCGCCTGGCCTTTTTTACCCGGATTTTCAATATGGAAGACAACCAGATGATTCCGATGCTCTATCTGCTGTCACCCATCGGGGAAGAGATCTGGAAGGCCCGGCTGATTCTCAAGCGCATTGACGCCCTGGAAATTGCCGAATCCGGGCAATCCGTCGCCGTTGCGGGTCAAACCTTTCAACCGGTGGGCGCTCAGGCACAAAATCATATTTTTGTCTTCAATGGTGCCGGCGTCATTCAAAACTCGCTGCCTTACCGGGCAATCAAAATGGCATTCAATAACTCGGAAAAACAACTACTGATCCGGGATGAACAGACGGTAAAAATCATTGACTTAAACAGTGAAGGTGTTGTCATATCCAATAAGGTCGGTGACGGCCGCCGGGAAATCGCGGATATGGATTTTCTGAACGATTCGACCTTTATTTTGTCTATCGGAACCGTCAAATTCTCCGATGGCAACCAAATCTATGACAGCCCCGAAATCCAACTTTATTCAACAGACGGAAAACTGCTGGCCAAAACTGATTTTCCCAACGCCTTTTCTCACAATGCTACAATTTTCAAAAGTCTTTCCGGTAATCAAACAGGCATTTGCCTACAGAATAAATTTATCGTTCTGCAAGTAACTCAAAAGAATTAGGAGCAAGCTAAATGAATTATATCTGGCTGGCACTGATGGTCATCTCGCTGGTGGTGGGCGCCTTTACAGGCAACCTGGGAGCGGTTACCGCTGCGGCTGTGAACTCTGCCGAGGTCGCTGTGGAAATATCCCTGGGGCTGATCGGTATCATGGCCTTCTGGCTGGGAATCATGAAAATCGCCGAAGAGGGCGGCATTATCAAGATTTTATCCAGAGCCATCCGACCCATTTCCAAATTTCTCTTCCCCGAAATTCCCCCGGACCATCCGGCAATTGGCACCATGCTGATGAACATCATCGCCAACTGGCTGGGACTCGGTAACGCCGCGACGCCGCTGGGCCTGAAAGCCATGAAGGAGCTCCAAAAACTGAATAAATCCGAAGATACGGCAACCAATGCTATGGTGGTGTTTCTGGCGCTGAACACCGCCAGTATCACCTTTATTCCGATGACGGTAATTGCCGTCCGCGCCAAACTGGGTTCGGCGAATCCCTTCGAGATTATCAGCACCGCAGTTTTCGCTTCGACCTGCGCCACAATCACCGCTGTCACGGCTGCGAAATTAATGCAACGCTTGCCCGGTATTCGAAAAAGTGACCCAAACCGCCTCCCGAAAACCACCGGAAAAGGAGGCGACGATGCTTAATTCACTCGCTTATGCCGCCGCCGATACGGTTCAGCAGGTCGCCCAGGCGACTGCCGGGGCCGGTGATTCAATGTTCGTCATGATTATGAAAGGCTTTTCAAACCTGGCCGT
>JAHJGX010000272.1 GCA_018824205.1 bacterium | reverse complement strand
CTTTTTTAAACCAATAAAATTTGATAGAGAGTATCAATTTTGGCAAAAAAAATATATAGAAGAAAATAAAAATTTTAATAATTCTCATTATGAAAAATTGATGTTAGGTATAGCACAAGAAAAAGATCAATATTTTCTTAAAGATAAAATCATTGCTGATTTTGGTTGCGGACCAAGAGGTAGTCTAAAATGGGTAAATTCCGCTAAAATTAAAATTGGTATAGATGTTCTTGTAGAAAAATATACAGACAATTTTACGTCAAATATCATTTCTCATGATATGGTTTATGTCCAATCCACGGAAAATGTTATCCCAATACCAAGTAATTATATTGATATTCTTTTTACATTAAATGCAATGGATCATGTTGATAATTTTGATATTATGTCAAAAGAAATAATCAGAATTATCAAACCCAATGGGGAATTTATTGCTAGTTTTAATTTAAATGAACCTGTGACTGAATGTGAACCTTTAACATTAACCGAAGATATCATTAAGAAACATTTATTAAATTATTTCTCAATTATTTCTTATAGAGTAACTAATGCGCTACCAAATTCAAACAGTTATGAACAATTCTTCAAAGGAAATCTCAATTATGATAAAGGTGAAATCGCAACTTTATGGGTCAGAGCTATTAAAAAGTGAACATAGTATATTTTCTCAACTTCTACCCTACTAAACACAAAATCGTCGCTTACGATGGAATGATGGAAATGTGATCATCAGATCACTATCGTTGTATTTTTTGGCAAATAAAAAAGTTAAATGATAATTTTCCTCTTATAACATTTAAGATATATACTGGGACAGACACTCTTCCAACTATACAATATCGATACCCAGCAATGTTTGGGGCAAATTGATAGAAACATTTCTCTCTATTGTCATGTAAATAACATTCCTCTACTTCCTGGAAATTATTATTTCAATCTGTGAATGGCGGATCAATTCCAAGTTCATGACCTGATTGAGCAGGCGTACGATTTGGTAATTCTGGAAAATGATCGGGTTAGAGTAGTAAAATACCTTATTTGCACTATGCCGGGAATGTTTTTGTAGAGTACAATTGGAAAATAATTTAGTTTAAGAATAGGGGCGTTTTCTATGCAAAGTATTTCTATTGTCATCCCGGCGTTCAATGAAGAAGAAAATATTTCCAATATTTCTAATGAATTAATTTTAATTCTGAACAAAACATCTTTTAATTACGAAATCATATTTGTGAATGACGGAAGTATTGATTCATCTGAACAAGTTCTGGATAATCTGAACAAAAATAATCCCAAGGTGAAGTATATTAGTTTTTCGCGAAATTTTGGCCACCAGGCAGCACTTCAAGCTGGGTTGAGTTATGCTTCTGGAGATGCAGTTATAACCATGGATTGCGATCTCCAACACCCACCAGAACTTATCCCGGAAATGATAGAAAAATGGAAATTGGGTTATAAAGTCGTAAATGCCATCCGTAAATATCCACCAAAGACTTCAATTTTCAAACGAATGTCATCCTATTATTATTACAAATTATTCAATCGCCTGACGAATCTTTCAATGATCCCTGGTGCAGCTGATTATAAACTTTACGATAAGATAGTTGTTGAAAAACTTAATGCTCTGAAAGAAAACGCACGTTTTATCAGAGGATTATCAATCTGGATTGGTTTCGATCAGACAAATGTTTTCTATACTGCAAAAGACCGGGCAAGTGGCGAAACAAAATACTCTTTTACAAAAATGATACATCTCGCACTTGATGGAATTACTTCTTTTTCAAATTTTCCACTTAGAATTGCTGTCTATTTTGGATTTATCATATGTTTTTTTAGTTTTTTTTATCTGGTTTATGTCCTTTATATCAGACTGTTCACTTCTTCCGCAATTCCTGGTTGGGCCTCCATGATAACACTCATTCTTTTCCTCGGTGGTGTTCAGTTGATGACAATAGGGGTTGTTGGAATATATATTGGTAAAATTTTTGAAGAGGTTAAAAACAGACCGTTATATATAATTGATAAAGTAAAATTAGACTCGAAAAAGGATAAATAACCAATGACCTGTAATAAATAGAAATAGGAATTAAAAAGCATGGGTAAAGATACATTGATTTTTAAAGCATTATTATTCCTGTCCTATGGTTTATCTAGTGGTTTAGGATTGTTAATATTAAAAACTTCAATGAGAGGGACAGAATTAACAATTGAATCCTTGTTAAACCAGTTCTATACCATCAATTTTATTGGTGGTTTTATTCTTTATGCAATAGGGTTTATAATTTGGATGATAATATTATCTATTTATGATTTAAGCCAAGCATTTCCAATTGCGATGTCAATATTTTTTTCAATTACAACATTGGGAAGTTACTTTTATCTAAAGGAATCAATTTCGATAATTCAAATAGGTGGAATTTGCATCTGTTTTATTGGGATATTGTTAATAAATTTTTCCCGATAATTTTTGTTATAGATGGAATATTATGACTATTAAAGATTTGCAAACATTCTTTCAAAAAAATCCTTGTATTTTACTTTCGATACTGCTTATAATTTTTTATTTAATACTTCAAAGATTTATGATTGATGGATTTGGTGAACCTGATTCTGCTAGAATTGGTGTCAGCATTATTGACATGATCGAACATGGAAACACCAGTTCATTAAGTACATATTATTTTTCTGATAACATTCCATTATATGCAATCTCACTTAAAAATATTGTAAAATTATTTGGCAATAATTATTGCTTATTGCCAAGTATTATAAATCATGTGAATATATTTTTTTCAATATTAAATTTACTTGCAGCGTTTATTTTTACTAAAAAAATATTTAAAGACAATAATATTGCATACACTACTATTATTTTTTACTTTTTCACACCAGGATTCTTTATATCATCTATATATGGATTCCCTCATTTAATTTCAAATACATTCTTTATCTTCTCATTATATTTTTTTGTCAGTACTTTGACTGATTCAAACCATATTATTTGGAAAAGAATTATAACAACAATTTTTATGTTTTTATCGATATCTTTCAAATCGGATATTGTACTTTTCTTTGGCGTATTCTTCGGAATATTATTTTTTTATGAAAAATTGAATTTGAAAAATATTCTCCATCTAATTGCACAAGTTTTTATTAGTCTTATTCTTTTTTATATTCTGCGGAGACTACTTCTACCTGATTTGCACGGCAGTACAACATCCGTGCATAATTTTAAAGATTGGTTAGATAGATTTTCATCACTTAATTTAAATATGCAATCATTTTTTAATTATCAGATTAAACCTGTCATATATACCTATGGCGCATTTACAAATATTGTCTTATTGACAGTATGTTTATTGATGCTGATCAAAAAAAAATGGAAAATAATCCTTTTCTTTCTATCTTGGACCCTTGTTCCGACACTATTCTGGATTTTGATTTTCGGCAACAGTGCAAGACATAATTTTGCAAATATTCTTCCTGTAGTTATTCTTATTACAATATATTTTCACAATTCATTTAATAACAAAGGATTGATTGCAATAGTATTTATCCTTTCAGTAAATATGATAATAACCCCAGCAAATTCTTCAACAGGCTTACCAAGCGCAAAATTTTTTAAAAGTTCTGCATTAATTAATTCAAAAAGGAACAACAATCATAAAATTGGCGAATATATAAATTCAATTGATTCAGAAGATATTTACATATTCGGCTCATATCAAAATCCATGGATCCTTTATGAATTAATTAAAGACGGTGATTCTTACTCCGTTGAGGCTTTATCTGGTATAGAGAATTACTCACTTACCATAAAAAATAAAAATCAGCAAAAGAATTATAAAATATTTTACATGTATTGGACTGTTACGAATTTACCATCAGAAATACAAAAACTTCAACAATCATATAAACTAAATACTGATGCATTATATATATCTCTTATAGGAAATATTGAAGCATTGTCAAAATATGAATTTTCTGTAAAAAGTATTTCAACAACTTCAGATAGTCATATCATTATCAAATGAATATACTCTATTTTTTAAATTTCTACCCCACCAAACATAAACTCGTCGCCCATGATGAAATGATAGAGATGGTAAATCGAGGTTATAATATTACTGTAGTCGCTGTATGGGGAGGAGAAAAGGATAAAATTACTAATCATCACTTTAAAGTAATTTATCTTAAACCTAAAATAAAATGGATTTCTTTTTTTTATTTAATAGTTAAGAATCCAATCAAATCAATAAAACACTTACAATTATTGAAGGAATATCTTGGACGCAGAGATTCTCTAAGATTCTTTTCATCATATCCTGATTTAAAATTAGACAAAGCCGATCATATTCATGCCCATTTTGCAAACAACGCTGCTCTAAAAGGTTATTTATTCTCAAAATTTCTGGACATCCCCTTCAGTTGTACCGGACACGGCTCTGAACTTTTATTATATCCTGAACCTTATTTGAAAACGCTGATTCAATCTGCTCGTCCATTTATAACTATATCAGAATATAACAAAGCTATACTAAATACTCGTTACAATCTCAGATCAGATGAAATTATTGTCAATTATTGTGGTGTGGATACAGAGTATTTTCAGCGCTCGGGACATCCGTATCCAGATGAATTTATTATTATTTCTGTCACTGCCTTGCGCGATATAAAAGGAGTCCAATACCTAATCGAAGCCTGCAATATATTGAAATCACAGATTCATAATTTCCAATGTATAATTATCGGTTCTGGTAAAGATTATGAAAGTTTAAAAGAATTAATATTTAATAATGGACTGGGGCGTAAAGTGCATCTTCTTGGAGCTGTGGCACCAGAAAACATCCGCAATTATCTGCTGAAAGCCTCAGTCTTCGTTCTGCCCAGTCTGTCCGAAGGTATTCCAATTGCCGTTATGGAGGCCATGGCCATGGAATTACCGGTAATTGCATCCGATATTACCGGTTTACCGGAAATCATTGAAAATGGCAAAAATGGATTCCTTTTCCCTCCTTTTAACATTAAAGCCTTATCTGATAAAATAATTGAATTATACCAGAATCCTGAACTAACAAAAGAGTTCGGAAAAAAAGCGCGAAATACTATTATAGAAAAGTTTAATCTCACCAAAAATGTAAGTCATTTTATTGAATTATTAAATTCAGAAGATTAGTAATTGAATATTACTTATAAAATCATTAATGATGATATAGGTTTTCTAAATATGAAAAAGATTTGGGACGAAGTCTTTTCTAAATCAGAAAATTCTATTTTTTCTTCATTTAATTGGAATTATTATTGGTGGCAATGTTATAAAAATAATGGAAATTTATTGATAATAATACTTTTCCAAGATAATAAACCGATTTCAATATTTCCACTTTACTATTTAAAGGAATTATGTTTTAAAAAATATTTACTATTATCATCAGATTTTGTGGCATCAGATTATCTGGACATTTTATGTATTAAAAATTTAGAGAAAGAATGCATAAAATTTTACCATTATTTATTCACAAAAATATTTAGTAAGTATTCCTATTTTCATATTAAGGATTTCACGAATACTAGCTTATTATTTGATTTCGTCAAATCTTATAGTAATAAAAAAATGGTTGCG
>JAHJGX010000034.1 GCA_018824205.1 bacterium | reverse complement strand
GCCCGGTCTTCTGAAGGATACGGCTATATTCGGCACAATCGCGCCAGAGAGCTTTTCAAAAAAGCATACCACAATCATAATCTTGATCATCAGTATATTATCTCAACGGTTTCGAAAGATATTGAATTACCCGACAGCCTGATCGACGGGTCCACTCCAGATCAGCACAAAACCCAGGATACTGTCAACCGGTATCGAAGTGTGTCGGCGGCCGTAATCGACAGCTATGATGCTGGCGGATTACCGGCATTAACCACTTTCTGGTGCTCTCTGGGCGAGCCGGTCGCTTCCATTTCGATTCCCCTTTGGGTTCGGTCGGGACAGGTGCCCATGGCCCTGGATTCGGATTCCGGTTCATCGCTGAACAAACTGTTTCAGGAGATCAAAGAAGCTTTGTATGCAGACAAAACGCATCTTGGTCTAGCGCGCCTGGAACAGTCACGCAATATTCTCGATAAAGGACAGAAACAAATATTTCGAAAAACAGCCAAAGAATTAAAAAAATGGGAACGTGCGCTCCCGGAACCCGATACTATAGCAGCATTTCAGGAAAAAATGCTCTCAATTGCCGTCCGGTCAGCAAACAGAGCGCTGTTCAAACTGCACTCCGAAAACAACTAACCGATTTCAATCACTTTAAAAATATGATGGATTAGATCTACGTTTTGCTTTATGGCGGCTTCGATTTCCCTCTGAAGGTCTTCGGCCGAATGGAGTTGCATATCCCGGGATTTGTTCAGGGGTTTAATAATTGCGGTTAAATACTGCTTTTGTAATTCGTCGTTGTCGGAAATCATCAGGTGATAAAGATCGCGAACATGCTTTAAAAAGAAATAATGCCGGCTGAGCGAATCAATCCGAACTTGCTGGTCCGGTAAATGCGTCACTAATTGTGTGAATAATTTGGAAGAAATCGGCCTCGTGATTGAAAAATTTGCCTTCAGGATAAACAGAAAGTTTTCCAGGTCCCGCAGGCCACCCGGGCATTCTTTAATATCGATAACGCCCAGATCATCATGATATTTCCAACGTGATGAAATTTCGGTTTTCAGAGAGCTAATGAATTCCGCTTTATGGTCAAAAATGAACGGCCTAACAATTTCCTTATCATAAGCATCTTTAAAATGAGCGCTGCCGACAATCATTCTTGCTCCAAGCAGCTGCGACATGTCAATAAATGCGCTCTCATCCGGATGACCGAAGAAATTTTTCAGATCACTGAACGTTGTGACATAATTTTTAAACCGGTCGGCAAAGCGGTAATGCGTCATAATCGAACGACGAATAATATGTCTGTTCATTTTCAGGATGATCCGATTGGCGTAGCTAAGCATCTTTTTATTATCGGAATTTAGCAGAATTATCAGATCGTAATCGTCATCAAAAGACTGGCTGCGGGCATGCCCGCCGGCGGCAAACACGGCCAGCAAATCCTGTGTTTTCGGTATATCATTGTCCAATTCCCGGGATGCCTCTTCCCGGCAAAGTTCAAAAAGAATCTGAATGAAATTATCGGAAAATATTGTAAACTGCTTATCCACCTTCTCAAAGGATCCGCCATTGATTATTTTAATTCCAAGGCGTAGAAACTCAAAATCGTAATAGTCTCCCAGCTTTTCGATACGTTCTGAAATAGTGTCAAAATTGTCCAGGTTTCGAAGCAGACCGTCGGCAATTTGGGCAAATTTCGGTTCATTGTTCAACAATGAAATATAGGCGGAATAGGAATTGAATACCCGCTGGAAAAATCGTTGAAAATAATAACTGCTGTTTTTATACAGGCGTAATAACGTCAGCAGATTGTTCTGCAACATAATAATATCCGGTCCCCACAACGGCCGGTCAATAATCTCAATCAGTTTTCCCAGTTGCCGCTCATTCAAAAGCGCCAAAAAATTGGTCATCATTCGAGGCGAAAAATTCAATATATGACACAGGCGGCTGATGTTTTCATGGGTTCCTTCAAAATCATAAATATATTCATTCAAAAACATTCGGATAAATTCCGATTCCGCTAATTCCGGCCGCCGCCTGGTAATAATCGTAATCAGAGATATCAGGGAATAGGGCGTGAGACGTCCCCAGCGTACGTAGGTTTTTATTAATGCGGTTCTCTGCTCTCCGGGAAGGTTCATAAAATCGCCGGTAAACCGGTTCAAAAGAATCATATCTTCCCGATCAAGCAATTTAAACACATCATCCCAAAAACGGGTGCCGCGAAAAAATGAAGATCTCTTTATAAATTCTTTAGCAATATTGATCTGTTTCCCCTGATTATTCGGTGGTTCATCAGTTATTTTCGTAATAGAATTAAAAATTGTGATATTGCTCAGATGTTTATCAACCTGGCGGACTAATCGTTCGGCTCCACGCCGGGCGGTCTCCTGAAGATCCTGATAATGAATCAACAGCTGCGTGTACGCCGGGGCATAGCGTTTATCTTCGTATCCCATCGCCAGGGCAACTTTCTGAAGATTGTCCGATATGTGTTCGTCTTCCAGGTAGACTTCTTCTTCCTGAACCACAAACAGCTGGTACAGAAAGCGGAAGGTTTCAAAAAAGGTTAGCGCCCGGTGGATACGCAGGTAATCTTCCCGATGTGCCAAGTCGGTTTTCAGCAGAACATCAAGAACCTCAAGGGTCGTATTTCGGTCAATGCCTTTCCAGGTTTTGACAGCAACCACCGTTGCCTTCAACATCCGCAGTGCATCGCGTTTTGGAATCAGTATATTTTCCGATGCCTCTTTCATAATCAGGTCGCGAATTTCACCCAACAAACCCCGCAGACAGCCTTCATGATATCGATTGTCCTGTGCCGGTTGATAATAATAGCGATTCAATATTTCCGCTTTAAACTGGCGGAAAAGATCCCGGCGTCCAAGTATTGGTACGGCGTTCAGCATTTCACTCAAAATAACAAAATCCTGAATTTCATTGTCCAGTAACTGGTGATATTCGTTTATAGATGCCGAATAACCGCTTTTCCCCACATGTTCAGACAGGTGAAAATGTAAGGTGCTGGCATTTTTCAGCATTTCATGGTTCAACAGTCCAAATGCCTTGGTAATTGTCGATCGGTCTTTTATACCCCGATCAATAACTCCCAGATCAATATCGTCCTGGTCCACCCGCGTTCCGACACAACAGACCACAAAATCGGGGCGGGTGTCTTCCGGCAGAAACACATCCAGAAGAACCGACATATAAGCGCCGCTGAGCAGACGGAAATCGTAGCCGGTCCGGACTAAAAACCGCTGGAAATTATCATACCGGTCGGTTGGGGTAGAGAGATTCATACGCAGAACATCAAGCGCTTTAATGTTCATAAGCAGGAACTGCAGAGAATAATAACAACCCAGCATTTCCATTCGGGTTTCACGATCCTTGATGAACTCCGTTATCAGGCGCATTTCCCGCGCCGGCTGAGATGAAAACCGAAGCAGGCGAAACTGATCGAAAAGATGCTTTTCATCGATTAGTGAAACCAGCGCATCGAAGTTTTTTTCAATGTTATAGAGATATTTATTGTGATGGTTTCCCAGGGCGCTGACACGTCCAAAAAGATCAATTGTGGAAAAATCGATGGTTTGAATCACAGTGGTTTTGACACAGGGTTATGTGTTCAACGGACCGTTCTGATCGAGCCATTTCTGGGCCAGCTCTATGCCCGTATAAAACGCCGTAATGTTAATTTCTTCCGTCCCCTTGGGTACCCGGGAGCGGATAGCATGTTTTACCGAGTCTTCCGAAACAATCCCTGACAACTTGGTAATAATTCCCAGCGCAATAATGTTGGACACCAAAAACTTCCCGAGACGTTCAACGGCGGATTGAATAATCGGAATCGCAACAACTTGAAAGTTGCCTTCCGGAATTTTCGTGACCATTTGAGAGTCGATTAACAAAACGCCACCCTCTTTCAAATCAACAATATATTTATCGCAGGCTTCCTGGGTCAGCGCCAGAAGAATATCAATATTTTCAGCTTTTGGATAATCGATATCACCATCGGAAATAATCACCTCGGAGCGGCTTGCGCCCCCACGGGCCTCGGGACCATACGACTGGCTTTGGGTCGCGTTCAGGCCGTCGTAGATGGCGGCGGCTTCAGCCAGCACTTTCCCAACCAGAATCAATCCCTGTCCACCGGAACCACTCAATCTCACTTCATAGCGAAAGGCCATAAATACTCCCTGATTTTATTTCGCGTTTCGGGCTTGTTCGACAACTTCATTGTAACGGGTAAGGTAACTCTTCTGATCTTTATCTACAAATACGCCCGTGATAATTTTTCCTTCCAGCTCTTCTTCTGACATGTTTTTGGCCCGTTCTAGTCCGACAGAATTGGCCTTTTGGGCCATCATCATATCAACAGCAGTCCCCTCTTTGTTTCGCCGTCCATAGGATGTCGGACACGGAGTCAGCACTTCTACCACCGAAAAACCAGTTTTTGTAAGGGCCTGCTCGATATATTTATCTGTCCGTCCAACATGGTATACGGTAGACCGGGCCACATAGGCGGCCCCGGCAGCTTGGGCCAAACGGCTGATATCAAACGGTTCGTCCGGGTTTCCATAAGGAGCCGTAGATGCTTTTTTACGGCTGGGCGTTGTCGGTGATACCTGTCCGCCGGTCATGCCGTAGATATAATTATTATAGATAATCATGGTCACATCGATATTCCGGCGGGCCGCGTGAATGAAATGGTTCCCTCCGATTGCCGTTGCGTCACCATCACCGCTGACAACAATTACATGTAGTCTGGGATTTGCAATTTTTAATCCGGTGGCAAACGCCAATGCCCGGCCATGGGTTGTGTGAAGAGTGTTAAAATCCACATAGCCCGGCGTCCGGCTGGAGCAGCCAATCCCCGAAACCATGGCAATATCATTCTTATCCCATCCCAGTTTATCGATTGATCTAAGGATAGATTTTAAAATAATACCGTGCCCGCAACCATCACACCAGATGTGAGGCATTTTATCCAAACGCAGGTATTGCAAATAATCCATGATTAATCCTGTGCAATTATGGCATTAAAAATTTCATTCGGCGTAATCGGTTCACCATTTATTTTATTGACCCGAACAACCGGTTTCGAGCGCCGCGTTGCCCACTCGACTTCATGAGCGATCTGACCGAGATTCATTTCAGCGACGATGATTTTCCGAACCGGAGCGCTGATTTCTTCAATTTCTCTGTCGGGAAAAGGCCAAATCGTCTTCAGTCTCAGCAACCCGGCTTTAATCCCCTTTTCCCGGGCGTTGATAACCGCCCGCCGGGCAGATCTTGCCGTAGACCCAAAAGAGATCACTAAAATATCCGCATCTTCAG
This sequence comes from bacterium, assembly GCA_018824205.1. Lineage (GTDB taxonomy): Bacteria > Fidelibacterota > UBA2242 > UBA2242 > UBA2242 > B118-G9. Next base: position 33,698 of record JAHJGX010000034.1, on the reverse strand, counting down.
TATAATGTGTTTCAATTTCAACAATATCGTCCCTGTACCGATCTATTTTCCGGTTTAGCCGCTCTAGTTGAACCTGTATTTTTTCAGGATTATTGGTGGGAAAACCGGTTTCATCGTGGGCCAGCCCTGTCACATGATACCGATAACCATCTCCAAAGTTAGCCATTGCCGGAATATCGGATTCATTCAATTCATAGGGCAAATATTTATCCGGTGAAACTAATGGCTTTTTACGGTTCACAATTCCCAGCTGTTCAATCGGCGGAACTTCAACTTTCTCTGTCAAATGCCCGACAAGCTCATCGGACAGCAGAATAACCGGCGTTCTGTATTTTTCAGCAAGATTAAACGCTCTTACCGTCATGTCATAAGTCTCCCGAACAGAACAGGGCGACAGTACAATGATCGGATGATCTCCGTGGGTTCCCCAGCGGGACTGCATCACTTCCCCCTGGGCTGCGTGGGTCGGCAGTCCGGTACTGGGGCCGCCGCGCTGGACATTGACAATCACACAGGGAACCTCGGCCATCACAGCAAAACCAATATTTTCCTGCTTTAATGAAAAGCCGGGCCCGCTGGTTGCCGTCATCGCTTTGGCGCCGCCCAGGGATGCGCCAATCGTTGCGCCCATTGCCGCAATTTCATCTTCCATCTGGATAAAATTACCCCCGACCATTGGCAGGCGACGAGACAACACTTCGGCGATTTCAGTTGAGGGGGTAATCGGATACCCGGCAAAAAACCGACACCCGGCCGCCAGGGCCGCTTCGGCACAGGCGACATTCCCCTGCCACATTTTTACATTTGGATTAGGTGTTTCCACAAAATCTCCCATTATTTTTTATTCAAATCCGGTTTTTCCGGAGCGGTTACTATAATCGCAAAGTCCGGGCATAACTTCTCACACAATTTACAGGCAATACAATCTTCCGGCCTGGCAGCTATGGGATAAAAACGCCCCATTTCATAGACTTTTTTAGGACAAAAGCTGACACATATTTCACAACTTTTACACCACTGTTCATTTATCGTTATTTCAGAAATGTTTTTCATAATATGACACCACTTTTTATAAGCTGAGAAAATTTACCTGAAAAAATCATGAGGTTAAAAATTTTATTAAAACGACCACGTATTGTACCAATTTTAGTTGTTTAAAATTTCTATTTTAACCGGATCTGTTTCAACCCGCACTCGCGCGCCTAGCGGCAGGGTCAGACGTTTCCGGATGTGCCCGTATGCAAAATTACTGATTACGGGAAATTCGTATTCGCCAATAACATCATCCAAAAATTCACGCAGCGTAAACGAACGCTTCTGATTTTTTGGGAAACAGTTTACAAAATGGCCCAAAATCAACGCTGATATTTTATCAAACACGCCATGCAAACGTAACATGCGAAATTGTTTGTCAAGATGGTAGGTTTTTTCACCAATGTCCTCAATGATCAACACCGCCTCATTCAGGTCAGGCATATATTCGGTTTCCAGCAGGGGCGTAATCAGGGACAGACAACCGCCAACCAGGGCTCCTTCGGCAGTTCCTTGCCGGTATACATTCATTTCTTCTCCGGCAGGACTTTGCAGGACCAGTGGATATGGATGGTCCGTTATTACTTTCCAGAACCATTCTTCAGAATAGGAGTCGAATTGGCCGCTCATATCCGATGCCACCATGGGGCCGGTATATCCAACCCATCCCAATTTGCTGAGAAAGGCCATTTGTAATATGGTAATATCCGAGTAGCCGACGATCGTTTTAGGAGATAACGACGCCAATCGGCTGTAATCAATTTTATCAATAATTCGCAAAAGACCATATCCGCCTCGGACACAAAAGATGGCATCAACTTCAGGATCAAGTATAAAGTTTTCAAGCCACCGCAACCGTAAATCATCATTCCCGGCAAGATAATGTTGCCGACGTGTCAGATTCGGAGCCGTTTTTACATGATATCCCCGGCCTTCCAGATAGGCGATGCCTTCTTTTACCTGTTTTCTGTGTGCCGCACTGGCCGGTGCAATTACACCAATTGTTGCACCTTCGTGTAGCGGCTTCGGGAATTGGTACATCCTGCTCCTTTTTAAATGATACACGCCTAAAGTTGCAAATACTATTTATAAAGATAAAGTTTTTTATCAATTATTTCTAAATTAATTAACAATGATTCCCATTATTTGCCCGGATCGTTAATTTTACATGAACTAAATATGTTTTTTTGTGGAAAATCTTTTAACTTATCATATATAAATATTTGTATACCCGATTTTTACTTTATATTAACTAACAGGTTTAAGTAAGAGAAAATGCGAAATGAGGTTATTTATGAACAAGTGGACTGAGCACAAAAAGTTCCGTTTTCAAATTTTTATGGTGTTCGTTTTTATTTTTGGGGTAAACGCCCAGACCGACAACCTGGACAGCATGGTAGATACGTTGTCCGGCAGACAGGAAATGGAATTCCAGGAATCCGTTGAGGAACAGGCTCTTGGTGATACCCAGACGCTCCGGCAATTTATCAAAGACTCTCTGCAGCTGGTTTATGAAGAGGCGTTTATGGAACAGAAAGATTCCATTGTAACCCTGTTCAACAATCAAATCACCGATATTCTCAACCAGAACTCCCTTGAAACCAACAGACTTGAAAAAACAGTCCGGGCCCTGCGTGACAGCCTCAAGCTGAGTAAAAAACTCGTGCCGTCGCCGACTGTTACACAAAAAACCGAATACGATCCGGTCATCGAGGAAAAATATTTCCAATATGAGAAACTGCAAAAACGGCAGGAAACCAAATCAAAAGGGGGATTTTTAATTCTCTCTTCCACTATCGAAGATATATATCCTTTTCAGATCAACGAACTGGAACGCTACATCAACCGATTTTTCCCGGATGCACGTTGCGATTCCGTTCAGGATTATCTGACTCAAATGTATATTCGGAAACAGGAGTGGGCCAAAGCGGAATTGTCTATTCTGAAATTTATCTTTTTATACCCTCAGTCACCATTATATGAAGAAATAAAAACTATCCGCTCCGGTATTTTCACAACTGAAAAAGTGTACAAAGACAATACGGATTTTCTAATGAGTATTGTCTCAACAACCCCCGAGTACCCAGGCATTGAAACCCGCTACTACAAGCTGCTTGAATTGTTGAAAGATTTTCCAGACCCGGCGGTAAAGGCAATGTTCGTTAAAGAAGCACAAAAATATCTCGAACTGTATCCCTTTTCGGAACAGTCCTCTCAGGTTTGTTTATGGCTTGCAAATTACTATGCCAATAATCAACGCGTCCAAAGTGCCTTTATTACATATCATCGTTTAATGATTTTCTATCCGAACAGTTCGGAAATGACCGCCGCTCTTTACCAGTCGGCCCGTTTACAGGAAAAGGAGTTTGAGGAGTTCGATCCGGCAATTGAGACATATTACCGGTTTATTGAAAGATTTCCCGAAGATACTCTTACCGCTTCCGCTCACAACCGAATTGCTAAAATTGCCGATTTCAAACAACAGAACTGGGAAAAGGCCACTGTAGAATACCAGATCAGCGCGGATCTGTATTTGGCAGCGGGGAAAACAGACCTCTGCACCGAAGCACTGATGCGCAAAGCGGTCATTCTGGCGGATCAAATGAATCTGATTCAGGATGCCGTTACAACATATTTATCGATCAACGAGCGTTTTTCGGGAACCGGGGGGGCCCATAAAGCTATTATTGCTGCCGGTGATCTCTATAAACGGCACAAACAATTCGATGCCGCGATCGCACAGTATATGAGCCTTTATGAAAAGTATCCGGATGCCGGAAATGTTCTTGATGCACTGGATAAAACGGCCGATATCTACAACAGCGAATTGGGCGACGCCGATAAAACGGTCGAAACCCTGAATCTGATAATCACGAATTATCCCGACTCAAAAAGCGCCGGAAAGGCTGAAAAACTTCTGAAGAAACTACAAAAAGTAAAATAAGTAACAGTATCTAAAATTAAAAAGCCGGTCCCTGATAATCGGGCCGGTTTTTTTAATTAATCGGTGATCCGAATTGCGGTTTTCGTTGGATTATAGGGATAGTTTTTATTACTGTATACAAGCGCGAATATCCTGTATAATACTTTCGCCAGCCGAAATGCTCCCCAGGCCCAGCGAGCCGGGTTGGAAAAAAACTTTCTGTTACCATCCGGTGTGATAAAATCCGTGTGGTGCAGATAGACGCCCGCGGAACTGTTCAGGGTATTAATCAGTCTTTGGCCCTGACTGCAATCTACGTCTTCATCGAGAATACTTTGAATAATGAATATGGGACGCTCAATATCTGTTTCAGGGACAGAGGGTAAAAACATCTTCTCCAAATCACAGTTATCAATAGTGGTAATATCCCGAATATCCTCTTCGGTCATCTCGCCCCGGAATACCGACAGAACCAGGCTGCGAGTTTCCGGATCAAGATTTTGGGCAATCCTGAATGCTTCCGCCATGTGATTTTCTAGAAGTTTTTCAAATACCAGCGATATTTTTTCCGGTTTTCCGGCTTCAATATAGTTTTCAACCATATTATACAGGCATAGAAGCCGTATACTTGCGGAAGAGCTCCGATGTATCCACCGGTTCCCAAATTTTATCCGTCCCGTAAACGCAAATCTGACCAGTGCGGGAATATCAACAACCGGAGAAAGAAATACTAAGCAGCGTATTTTATGAAACATTTCCGAATCGTTCATAAGCGAAAAAATAAAACGCGAACTGAAATCCGATCCGGCCAGCACAATGCGTTCTTTGTCAAATAACTCGTCCCGATATACGGCATCTATCAGTTCACCTATGTTGTCCGGTTTCGCTTTGGTAAGTTTGACGCCCGTATTCGCCGCATCATCGACTACAATGACATGATAACCAATAATGGCCAGTGCTTTTACAAAACGGTTTAACTGTCTGGATTTCCGGGTGAATGAAATTGCACCGGCCACAAAAATAAAGACCGGACGGGTTTTTACCTTTTCTCTGGTATACAGCGTAACCGGTATTTTCCCCGATTCTCCGGAAAGTCCAATTCGCTTTTTTTTAAAAACCGGGCGCCATCGGATAAGCTGATTAAATAACCCGGGTTCGGAAAAGAATAACACTGCAAAAACAGCCCGACCAAACAGGCCAATCATATGACACATTTCTTTAATCGTACGGGCTTGTTTCATTGGACGGCTATCAATAACTTATCTTTTGTGAATAATAAAAAACTCTCCCGCAAATATAATGAAATGAACCACGGAAATCCAAAAGGATTAACTGAATCCGCATTTCATGATAAATCTACCTCATTGTCCCGATCTGAGCGACAGTATATACAGTCACTTCATCAGAAAAAATACCGATATCACCATACTCAATTTATTTTGGAAGGTATCAAGCTCGTTCAGGAAGCTATTCTGGCCCGGTATCCAATCCGGAAAATATATATCGGAAAAACGGCTCAAAGTAAAAACTGGTCACAAGAGTTCAATTCACTGGTGGATCCAGAACTCGTTCAAATTGTATCTGACTCAGAGATCATCGCAATCAGCTCGTTGAAAAATCCGGAAGGTGTTATTGCAATAGCGCCGATTTCTTCCCATGAATTTTCGATAAAATTGCCACAGCTGGCGCCCTTTATTTACCTTTGGGAAATAAATGATCCCGGAAATCTTGGGACAATTCTAAGAACCGCGCGATGGTTCGGGATACAAAATGTACTACTCTCTCCCAACAGCGTAGACCCGTTTTCACCAAAGGTTGTTCGTGGCACCATGGGCGCCCTTTTTAATATTTCGATCTGGCAAAATGTTGAATTTGATGATTTGAAAACCTATGCGAACAACCGGGAAATCCTGCTGGTCTCCGCGGATACCAGTGGCCCGCCTGTAAACTCTCTGCACACCGACAGATGGGGCCTGATTCTGGGAAACGAGTCCCGCGGATTGCCGGATTCTATTTTAAACAGTTCAACACAAACCATCGGTATTCCGCGTTACGGCTCCGGAGAATCCTTGAATTTATCAGTTTCGGCCGGAATAATCCTGAATGAATTATGTCGACAAGACAGGGGGTAAAATGCGCTCAATTCTAATGGTTGCACTATTAATATCAGCGGCATGGTGTGTCGATAGTCTTTCCACCAAGAATTCCGGCCTGCCCGTCGGCTCACCGGCGCCCGGGTGCTTTGCCAAAACTATTGACGGCCAGGATTTTTTTCTGAGCCGGCATGTCGGCCCAAAAGCACGTATTGAACTAAAGGGTCCGGTCGTGTTCTCCTTTTTTACTACATCCTGTCTGCCGTGTCGTAAAGAAATCCCTTTTCTGCATACTCTTAAAGAAGAATATCCCGGCGTAAGCATATATCTGGTCAACATCGGCGAAGACCCGGAAACGGTTCGATCCTATGTCGGTAAAATGAATTATACAATTCCCGTTCTTTTAGACCGTTATGGCAAAATATCAGAAAATTATTCCGCGAAAGTTACACCTACCCTGATTGCTATCAATGAATCCGGCTTAATTGATTTTTATAAACAGGGGTTCGCGGGTACTGATACCAGTACGATAGCGGAAATATTTAAACGGCTGGCGACAGATTAACGTCATTATTATTTAACGCTATTCTCGTCGCATTATCTTGACTTTAGCGGCCCTTCTGTCTAAATTCTCACGCCTTTTAACACAGCCCAAACAATACAATGTTTAATATTATACCTCAGATAAAAACCGCTATATTTCTTATGGTGGTTGGCTTACTGTTAGCCTCTATTACTGCGGTGTTCATAATGATGGCAACTTCCGGGATCAATGAAATAACCGCGGCCCAAATCGGCCTGCTGATCGGCGAACTGTTTCTCCCGGTTCCGATTTTCATCTGGGCCAGAAATTATCAGATAGATATGCGGCGCCTGTTCCGCCTGAATCCGGTTTCTATTTCATCTATCATCGCATCAATCCCGCTGGCAGTTGGGCTAACCATTATTACCGATGAATTTGACCGGGTTGCCCAGTCCCTGGTCGCTGCGCCGGAAGGGTTTTCAAAAATTCAGGAAATAATGACCATTACCGACCCGCTTTCGGCATTTTTCATTATCGGGGTTGTTATTATTATTGCTCCTTTTATTGAAGAACTGATCTTTCGCGGATTTTTTCAGCGAATTCTGGAATATCGTTTCAATGATGTTACAAAAGCAGTTCTGTATTCGGCGTTGACCTTTGCAATTATTCATTTTAATCCATGGTGGGTTGTACAAATTTATATTATCGGTATTTTCATGGGCTATGTTGCCTGGCGAACCAACTCAATCTGGATATCCTTTATCCTTCATGCCATTAACAATGGTATTGCCGTAATATTTACCCATCTTTCCAAAAACAGTCTCGGTTGGTACGAATGGCGAGGACATGTTTCCCCGATAATTCTTATCGTCGGCGTTCTGCTTTTGGCGGGGGGGATACGTTGGTTTGTCCGGTCAACTACAATCGCGGAAAAGTGGAGTGGGGCCGTGCCGATCGAAGAGTTACTCGGAAGTCCGCCAGAATCAGGTAGTTAACCATTTGATCCGGAGGTGTTTATGATGGATCGTGAATTTATCATTTTACAGGATGCGTTCAGGCGTCTCATTCGCCGAAACGCCCGTTCAAATACGCAAAAGATAATTATGAAAACCCACCCGGCCGATCTGGCCGCACTGTTCAGATCGTTCACGGAAGTGGAACGGGAAATGGTTTTCAAGCTCATTTCCGACCGGACATATAAAGCCGAGTTTCTGACAGAATTGGACCGTTCAATTCTGGTTGAGATACTTGAAGACATGGTCCCCAAGGACATTGCGGAATTATTGAGTGAAATGGCGCCCGATGATCAGGCGGACTTACTGGCCCACATACCCGCCGTTTTAGGGAAAGAGGTGCTCGGATTAATGAGCAGCGCCGACTCAGAGGATCTGGAAGAACTAATGATGTATGAACCGGATACCGCCGGCGGTATCATGGTGCCCCTTCAATTTAAAATGAACGAGCACAATACAGTCCAGGACACCATCGACGCAATTCATGAACAAAAAGATGTAGAAATGGTATTTTATATTTACATCGTTGACGACGATAACAGATTAACCGGCGTCATCTCGTTACGGCAACTGCTGATGATATCACCCAAAACTGTTTTGCGAAATACCATGATTACCAAACTGGTAACCGTTCAGCCGGAAACGGACCAGGAAGAAGTTGCCCGGATTATCAGTCGCTATAATTTCCTGGCTCTCCCTGTTATCGATCGTGACAATCTGCTTCTGGGAATTATCACAGTAGACGATATTATTGATGTCATCCGGGAAGAGGCCACGGAAGACTTTCTGCAGATGGCCGGAGTTGGAAAAGATCGGGAGATTTTATTAAAGACCCCATTTGAAGCAGCCCGAATCCGGTTCCCGTGGTTATTCGCGACCTTTATCGGCGGCTTAATTGTTTCTGCAATCGTAGTCGGTTTCCATGATTTATTGAATCAGTTTGTCATTCTGGCGGCGTTTATGCCGATTGTTGCCGGGATGGGTGGAAATGTCGGTTCTCAGTCGTCAACCATTATCGTTCGGGGTCTTGCAACAGGTAGAATCAATTTTCAACAAATCTTTAAAGTTCTGGGGGGACAAGTCATTATCGGTCTTATTCTGGGCGTTGCATTCGGTGTGTTATTAACTCTGTTTTCGAACCTTTTTTATCATTTAACAAACAATATTCTTCTCATTGGAACTGTTATTGGCGTGTCGCTTTGTTGTGAGTTGATTATTGCGGCCACGCTGGGCACACTGGTCCCAATGGTGTTACAGCGCATCAATGTCGATCCTGCAATCGCGACCAGTCCGATTGTGAGCACCTCTCTCGATATTACCGGGATGCTGGTTTACTTTTCGATAGCGACCGCGTTATTAATGTAAATCGATTTGTTTCCGCGCAAACAAAGCCGGTTTCATTTTAAATATTAGTATGACACCAACCCCAATCAGGGCGGGAATAAACACATTACAAACGAATACCAGCAACGGTGCAACGAGTGCTGTTTCTTTTAATATCTTGAAATGCCGGAGCATCTGCAATGTTGTCCATTCGCGCACGCCGAGGCCGGCAAAACTAATCGGAATCATTACGGCAAACAGAACAATGTTTACGGTTGTAAAAACAGCCGGAAATGGAATCTGGGCCGATCTTAAAACCAGCCAGTATTGTAGCGCCACAATGAATACATGTAAAAACGACAGGGGAATTGTAACCCACAAAACCTTTTTAAAAGGATAGGCCCGTTCACCGGCCAGAGACCGGCCCTGTTTCAGGACAATATCGCGGGCGATCAGGAATATCATAGGGACAATGACCAACAGAATCCAGTAATACGGTCGCATTTTCGGAAAAACCGTCCACGCGCCCGCCAGCCCGCCGACTAACACGACAAACGCCAGGCTGCCTTTGTCGGCCAGGTAAGCGATTAGTCGCTGAGAATATCTCCCGGGTACAAACATCATTTTTCCGACTTCGCCAAGGCCCCCGGGAATCAAAAAACGCAGAGCGTATCCGCTAAAAAACACCCGCAACAATGGATGTGTCGCATTTTTTGATAAAATGGCTTTTGTTGTTACATAAAACCGCAAATATTCGACAAACCACAGTCCGACTCCCGCAAAAAACACCTGGCTCATTGTGATCCAGCCGCCTGTTGACAAAACGGCTGATAACTGCGTAATATTTAAGCTTGATAATAAAAAGTAAAGAATTACCGTGGAAACGGCGATTTTTAAAAAATACCCGGAAATCTTTTTTATTCTTTTGGGCCCTGTTTTATCTGCCATTATTAATAATCAAACCGAATCTGAAATGAAAAATACCGGTCAACATTGCCTTGAATTTCCTGAATTTTCAGCCCCCAGTCAAACACTATTTCCTTGCGCCAGCGATAGGTTAGCCACAGGCTGTATTCGCTGGTTGCCGTTATATCGCCCATCAGCCAGGTTGTTTTTTCATCCAGGGTTTCATCGCGCTCATTATAATTCTGATTCGAATTTCCACCTGCAGGATAATAATCCAGATCATTTTCATCCAAAAAATCATCCCCATGTTTTAAGTAACGATACTGCAACTTTGCATACAATCGCCGGCTGAGCCACCACTGATTTTCAAAAAACCATACGCGGGAATTGGGCCCGGCATAGAATCCCAGATCAGCACCATTGTGCGTATAAGAAGAATAGAAAAACTTATGGGTGTATGTCCAGGGATGTACGGCACTGAATTCAATTCTAAAATCTGTGGGTAATTTTAACGGCGCGTAGTGAAGTCCCAGCTGAAGGCCCTGTTTATTGGCCCAGTAATCGTTAAATATTTGCGTCGTCGTAAATTCATCTAGATACAGAGTTCCGTATAATTTACTTCCTTTCCATGGAAAATATTCAAACTCCAGTGCCATAGTCGCATTATCGCGATCCATCAGATTATGCTGGGTCGGCCAGAGGATCACCGGCGGCACAAGATACATCAGCTCCATATCGCGGTTACCATAAATGTAGAGTTCCGTAAAGCTGAAGTTGAGCTGTTTGGTAATCGCCAAGTCCCAGCGATGTCCGACCATATATTTTTTGGTATATGTCTTTTCACCCGAGGTGGTATCCCATTCAAATTCTTTGGGTAAAAGAGAGCCATGAAAAAAGGAGAATTGTGCACATCGAAAATCTTTTTGCCAACTGAAAAACGGGAAGGGTGTCACATTGTCCGACAGGATCATTGAGTTCGGGCTGTTGCCCCACAACAGGGGTTCGGTGCCCAATTCAAACTGCCCATATTTACCGGAAATCTGAATATAGGCGTTTGAATAATCAAATGACCGAAAGCTGATTGTTTCCGCGGAAGGTTCCTGAGAATAACCACCTTTATACTCTTTGGTCAGTTCAGTATAACTGTTCATGTTAAACTGAACAAACCGGTATCCGTCAAAATAGACAAAGAAGTTGTCACCCAATTGTGCTGAAAACCGAATCGCATCCTGGGTAACCGGACGATATAATCCGTTTTTAGACTCGACCCGAAGCATCTCTTCCCAGTCAATCCAGATATTTTCATTATCACTTTCGTGGACGAACACATGTTGCTTTTCACGATTGTCTGTATATTGAAAAATATCGCCAAGTCCGTTCTTTATATTGTTAAATGAACGGAAAAAGAAAAAGGTGTTGTTCTGGTCGCCAGCCTGAAAATGGTTTTTGCGGGGGGAAAGTTCCAGACGGTAATCTGCGATATACTCATCGAGTATGGTCCGGTCAATTCCCGATAAATCGTTACGTTTTCCATTCAGGATCGCCAACTGCCCGGCAATTTTATCGCGCGTATAGGGCTTCGTGTCGTTTAACAAACCCGGCAAAAGCCCGCCCGTCGCCATTCTGTCGATAAACAGATAAATTGGATCGTTCAGGCGGACATGCCCCTGGCTGGCTTTTAGAGATGCCGGAAAACAGACGACAACCATCAGTGAGGAAAAAACCAGGAGATTTAATTGCACCAATATCCGGTTCTTTTCACATTTTTTTTGAGTCGATCTTATAGCGCCCCCCTTTCCAGGTAAATCCAAACAGGCTTCCAATAACAGCAACAATCACAATAAACGGCGCATGGATCAGTCCCATAAAAATATAATACAGTGGATTTAATTTCTGACCAAATTTTTTATATCCATAAACTATGTAAAGTGTGTCACAGAAAAATTTAATTCCAAACAGCACAACAAAAGCTAGCCAGAATCCAGGAAAAAAAATCAGTAAAAACGGATAAGCTGACAATCCGAGATAATAGAAAAACGTGCTCACAGAAAACAGCAATACCGGCGCACTGGCTTTGCCGATCTTTGAACTCCAGCGGGCCCGTTGATTAATCAGATCCCGCAATGTTCGCTGGGGAGGCGTCTGGACCATCCCCGCCGGATGTAGGTTGAACTTTAAACGGTAGTGCTTTTTTTCAGCCGTCTGAATGATAAAAAAGTCGTCACCGGAAATAACCTTTTTCTGAAGTGCTTCATGCTCATAATCGTCATAGAGCTGTCGATTAAACAACATGTTGTTACCATTGGCAGAAAACCCCACATTGTGGCCTATCGCCCCGGCCAATACAATCTGATGGGACATATATTCGATGTTCTGCAGATTCTGCCAGAACCTTTCAAATCCGGAACGATATTCATCCAGACGAAATACCGTAATCCCGGTTGCAACGCCCAGGCCGTCCTCTATCAAACCAACATAACTGCTTGCCCAATTCGGGTCGTGAACACAATCTGCATCCGTGGTCAGTATAAACCGGTGCCGGGTCGTTTTTACGGCCTGAATCAACGCATGTTTTTTAGGAGAAACATCGGGTGGACATTCGGTAATTGTAATGATTTTTAGGTTTGTTATTGTTTTTTGCAAATCCTGTAAAATCACACCGGTTGTATCGCTTGAGCGGTCATTGACCACAATAATATCATACCGATCAGCAGGATAATTCTGGGCCGCCAGGGATTTAACAGTTCGCCGGATATTATTCTCCTCATTGCGGGCAGCAACAACAATCGCAATCTGTGGGTATTCTGCGCTCAAATCTTTATTTAACCGAACTTTGCGAAGGCCACAGAAAAAGAATACAATAAACACCATATAAATCAACGCGCAAATTCCCAAAACAACATTCAAATAAATCATCCGTTCAAATCCCATCCAATCCCATAATTGACAATACGGTCGACACATCATTAATGCGATTTAAAACGTCTCCGGGCGGTAAAAGACCGGAAGCAATTTTCAAATCTTCCGGTAAATTCAATTTATGCTGGGCGACACAATGAAAATACACAAATTCATTTAATCTTAAAGCCAGATACTCCTGCTCGGTTTGGCCCGGAGTCGGAACAAATAGGGCTGGCTTGCCCAATGCAACTACTTCCATAATTGTCGAATACCCGGCCCGGCTAACAATAAGCCTGGCGCAACTCATATATTCAGACATTTTTTGCCGGCTCAAATGGGCATAAATATCCAGATTGCGATCAGTGGAAATCGGTTTTTCTTCTCCAGGTTTTCCTAAAACAACCACATGTCGACCAGGAATTTTCTTAACCTGCTTTAATATCAATTCTTCCAATACCGAACGCTGCGGTTCCGGCCCCGATATCATGAACAATATGTCGATTGGCTCTGTCGTCGGCTTCTTATCAATGCTGGATAAAAATCCGATATATGTCAATTTAGAATAATGTTGAAACGCCCGGGGATGTCCCAGATTTCCGGTCAGGTTTGCGCTGCTGTCAATGTCCGGAACAACTATATGCTGAAAATTCCGGAACGCCAGCCTGTTGAACCAGACACTGACAAACTCAAAACAGCGGACCGGTTTCGGCAGTTTAAACCGCAATTGATGAGTCATTAAAAAACTTGGGATTTTTCTCGAGTATACTCCGTATCGATTATCAGAAAATATCAGGTCAATGTCGTGCTTTTTGACCAGGCGCTCTGTTTGAAAGTGTTCAATCAAAAGCTGGACAAGAATTCTCGGAATCTGAATTAATAGATACAAAAAAAACACCGCGCTACTGCGACTATATTGGACATTGTAATCGGGAAAATCAAGCGCTTCACAATCCGGGAACTCGTCCCGCAGTAATGTCAGCGAACGCCCCGTCGACACCAGAACAACAGTGTTTTGTTTCTTAAGAGCCCTAATTATCGGTATGGAACGTGACGCGTGACCGAGCCCCCAGTTTAGTACAGCAACTAAAATTCGGGTTTTACAGGGTGGGGGATTACTCGTCAACTGGCGTTTTCCTGTTCGGTTTAATTGATTTGAAACATGGCATGCGAAGTTACAATTAAAACTAAAAACATCAAAAGCACTTATTTTCAAACACCGACTATTGTTTATACATTACACTATTCGTACTTTTCAAAGATGAATACACGAAACATTCTATTAGTCAATCCCTGGATCGCTGATTTTGCCGCCTATGATCTTTGGGCCAAACCGCTAGGCCTTTTATATATTGGTAAGTTTTTTCGTAACTATGGATACGATATCCGTTTAATCGATCTGACCGACCGGCAACGGTGGGGAGATGGCAAATCGTCAACGCCAATCAACAATCGTGGAAAATATCACAAAACAAACATTTCGAAACCGGCGGCTGTCGCTCACGTACCCCGTCAATACGGTTTGTACGGAGCAACCGTTGAGCAATTTATTTCAGAACTGAAATCAATTGAAGTCCCCAAATTGATTCTGGTGACTTCGCACATAAGTTACTGGTACCCAGGTGTTTCCGAAACCGTTAAAATTCTGCGTGATTTTTTTCCCGAATCGAAAATCGTGCTGGGCGGGACCTATGCCACATTATACCCCAACCACGCCCGCCAAACCATTCAGCCGAATTACCTGATCGGCGGTTATGGTGAAAAACAGTCGCTGCAGCTGGCCGATTCTCTGTTCGGATTTACCCGTGACTATAGTGCTGTTCCCAACACGCTTGATTCCGGCATTTTGCCCTGGGATCTGTATCCGGATTTGACCGTTGCTCCGCTGCTGACGTCCCGGGGTTGTCCGATGCATTGTGATTACTGCGCCACACCCTTTTTAAATCCTCATTTTTCTCAAAGGACCCCGGAAGACGTTATCAACGAAATAGTATTCCTAAGCAAAGAGCGGAATGTGGGCGAATTTGCCTTCTATGACGATGCTCTGTTCGCCAATAAAACATATCACATAATTCCAATTTTGAAAAGCATCATTAAACACAAAATCCGGGCGACATTTCAAACGCCTAACGGTCTATTTGCCCGGGACATTGATAGTGAATTGGCGCAACTCATGAAAGAATCGGGGTTTAAAACCATCCGGCTAAGCCTGGAGTCCATTATCCCGGAAATCCAAACGGCCTCCACAAACAAAGTGTCCGGGCATAATTTTGAGTGTGCTTTGGACCGTCTTGAGTTCGCCGGTTTTCAGCGCAAAGACATTGAAACTTACCTGATTATGGGGTTGCCCGGCCAGAAGTATTCAGACATTGAAATCACCCTGCGCTATGTGTTCGAACAGGGCGCCATGTCACGCCTGGCTTCCTTTACACCCATACCTAATACCCGATACTGGGATTTAGCAAAAAACTCCGGCCATGTTTGGGACGACATGGACCCGCTGCTCACAAATAATACACTGTATCCCTGCGCCACAACGGATTTTCCTGTGGAAAAATTCACAGAATTACGCCAACTTTCTAATCGGTTAAATGCTAAAGTAAAAAATGAGACTTGAGGAAAATTTATGGGATCAATAAAGCCAGCAATTCACGCACACCCATTTGTTGCCGTCATGTTCAACCGGGCAGACCAGTTAAAAACAATTCTGGGCGTTCTGGAGAATCGCTTTGGCAGTATTCTGTCAGCCGGGCCAATCTATCGGGTCTCCGATTTTTCTGACTATTATGAAAAAGAATTTGGCGATCAATTGCAAAAACAGTTTTTTGTCTTCCAAAAGCCCGCCAGTTTGGAAAATTTCTATCAGATAAAAGTCTGGACAAATGAACTTGAACTCGATACAAACCCCGGAACCCGCCAGCGAATTCTCAATATTGATCCCGGCTATCTGGAACCGTCAAAGCTGGTGTTGTACTCCAGCAAAAACTTTTCTCACAGAACATACTGTGGCGCGGGAATTTTTGCAGAAATCACCATGTCGTTTGTCCACGGTGACTTTACCCGTTTGCCCTGGACTTACGATGATTATTACTGGGAAGATAATCGAAAGTTTTTACGGGATGTACGCACACAAATCGTTAAAATGAGCCGCAATAATTTATAGGAACGCCAGCGCTCTGACCGGCGCCCCCTCAGTATTTATCTTTAATGGCACCGCACAAAAATCAAACAACTCTTTTTCCGGTAATTGTTGCAGACCACGAAGGTTCTCAACGGCCAGTCGTCCGGCGCCAAGCCAGATATGATGAACAGGATAATTTTCCTTTTGGGCGTCGGCCCCGTCGATACTGGGAAAATCCACTCCAATTCCCACAGTTTTCGTT
The DNA here is from genome assembly GCA_018824205.1 of bacterium. Lineage (GTDB taxonomy): Bacteria > Fidelibacterota > UBA2242 > UBA2242 > UBA2242 > B118-G9. The sequence goes on along the minus strand of JAHJGX010000034.1, from coordinate 17,604 downwards.
TCTGTTAATATTTTTACCATTCTTTTGGATAAATACGGATGCTCGGTAAAATAGTTCGGCTTACCCCAATACTTATCAAAACCAGTATATACCAAAATCCATTCCGGTTTTTCATTTTGAATCGTCTCAATTTCCTGATCTGACATCATTATCTCGCCGGATGTTTGCCCATTTTTCCGTAAACAAATCGCTTTCCCGAAAAATCGGTCTATCTGAAAATCCAGCAATGTCTTCCCGTCTGTGAAAAAGTGCCGCGGCGCATCGATATGGGTGCCATAGTGGGAGCCAACCCGGATGGACGACATGGTAATCCCGGAACCATTAATAGTGCCAATCATAGTTATTTGCGGTTTTGGGCGGTCACCGGGAAATGTCGGCATTCCGGTATGAAGTTCATGGCTCAAATCAATGATTCGTTTATACGCCATTCCGTGATTATTCCTGTTTTATATATCCTACGGTTTGGGCCAGCGTAATATGTTGTTCGGGACGCAATTTCATTTCAATCGCCAGTTTATCTTTATCGACCCAACCCCGAACAACTGTACCCAGTCCTTCGGCGGCACAATATAAATAGACATTCTGGCTGATAAACCCGGTATCGGTAGCCGAATAGAATATTTTTGTTTCTTCATCGCCGTTCATTTTATCAAAATCGGCAACATAGATGAGATTAACCGGCGCTGTTTCTGTAAACTTTTGCTTTCCCGTCTTACTGCGAATATCATTGGCATGAATAAAAACCAGAATGTGGTCTTTGGCATTATACAAATACAGCCCTGTTTTCATAGCGACATATACATCGATTTCCTGTGCATTGCGGGCCGTCGGTGCCGTCCGCTTTTCGTCGTCCGGTCGGTTGACACCAACGGCCGCCCAGAGCAAATTCGATAATTGTTGTAAGGACAGCTCCTTTTCCGAAAAAGAACGTTCAGAGCAGCGGTTTTTCAACGCTTCTAACAACGTCGCATTCTTTTCGAATTGTGGTGGTAAAAGGCGAATATCCTCCGCCAGCATTGGTGAGCACAATAATAAAACCAGCCCGGCATTAAATACTTTCCTCTTCAATCGTTTCATGAGTCTTCCCATTTCCTGTTTGTCAATGTGAATGAAATATTTGCTGTTGGATATTATGAATTTGTGTTAAAATCTCTTTCCCGGTATATTGAACCGCCTGCCAATATCTGTTCAATATACTTACCATGCTCGAAAATATAAACAATTCTCCCGTTCCAAACATGACCCAGTTGAATTTTTCTGGGGTATATGTATAGACTGTTTTTAAAAACTCCTGGTTTTGGGACAGTGTCAATATTTTAGACAGATATCCGCCACGCACAATAAGTGCAGAATAATTCCATACAAAACTGGCAAATATCAAACAGGTTCCCAACAGTAGCAATAGCCATTCTTTGGTTTTAAGAAAAACCGGGCCGTTGGCCTCTTCAAGCATAAGCAGGCTGGCGCCAAACCAAATCATCGTCAGCGATACAATTACCGGGGCCAGCACCGGCCCCAGCCAGGGCAACGGTATTAAAAACAGAACATCCCAAGCCAGTAGCGAAGACGGCCAATCCAGAAAAAGTTTCAGAGCAATGTAATAGACAATATCCCAGGCGGCAAAACTGATCAGAAAATAGGCCGCCTTTTGAATCCTGTTCTTTCCAACTAAAAAACCCAGAGCGAGAAGCATTAATACTGTCGCGACTTCCCGAACCAGTTCCACAAAATACATTTGGGGCGAAACGGGGCTCATTGGAAACCCAAAACCCCCGGGATAATAAATATCCCTCAGGTAAACGACAACAATTGCTTCCAGAAAGCCCATCGCCAGGCCAAAAACACCAACCCAAAATAATTTTTCAATAAGGTTTTTTGCTATAATTTTCATCTGTTGCGCTTCCATGCCTTATTATTTATCGCCATTCAATACATTGTACCGTTTGTGTCGATTATACTTCTGAAACAACATTGGTTTCAGACTGTTGATTATTGTGAGAGGAGAAGTATATGCATCAATTGAATAATATTGATACCAGCCACAATTAAGCTTGCACTTATTCATTTTTTCTCTTAATAATTGTGCTTCCCGGGATATAAGCCATGTGTTTAAATCTGTCGATCGCAAATCAGGGCCCTTGGTTTCCAGAATGTGGCAAGGATAATAAAGATATCCGTCGGGTGCAATAATCACAGACGCTGAAGAACATTTATGGGCACTATATGCATTAAAATATTGATGGGGGGTGTGAATTGTATTGGGATATTTTGTATATAATGAGATCACTTTCTCTTTGAGTTCATCAATATCCGGGAAACAGTTTTCGGCACCGGTCATCGGCGATGCAGGAATTATTACGGTATTTGCACCGGTTTTATAACAATATTTTACCTTTTCTTCCAAAACATCAATTGTATTGTTTGTTACAACAATCTGGACCGATACCTGGGTTGGTAATCGAACAAGGTCTGGAAGAAGATCAAACATTTCAAGGTTATTATGACCTTCATCAATAGAAATATGTAAAAAATCGATGTATTTTGCATATTCTTGAATTGGGTAATCCAATATATTCTTTTGACTTGTTGTAAAAAGCAGATAAAAATTACATTTTCTTGCATACAATAACAGTTCGTGGATGTCTTTTCTTAAAAGTGGTTCCCCGCCTTCAAAACTGGTCATAATTATTGAGGATCGAGACAAATTATCTAAAATCAATTTAATATCTTTAGTGGAAAGATCTTTATTCCTGTTTTTATTCATATTACAAAAAGGACATTTATATTGGCAGCGGGATGTAATTTTAAAGGAAGCATAAAATGGAAATATCGGCGCTCGGTTTTTATAGTTTTTCCATAAACCTTTAATTGACGGGACATAGCTATTTAGTGACATGATCCGCATTAATAATAGCCTTTGTTTAGTTTAAATAAATCTGCTCAGCATTCTATTTCTTATTGTCGCTCGCCAATAGTACAGTCAAATATAAAACGCAATAATTCAAACCGGATTTGGAATATCAACAAATTCTACCTTTACATCAAATTTTTTCGCCAGGTGATCACCCAGGGCCATTATTCCGAACCGCTCAGTGGCATAATGACCAGCCGCCACAAAATGAATTTTCTCCTCTTTTGCAAGGTGCATAACAAACTCCGAAGCTTCACCGGTAACATACATGTCCAGATCCGCCAGAATAGCCTGTTTTAGCTCTTTTTGAGCACCGCCTGAAATAATTCCAACTCGCTCAATCTGTTTCGGTCCAAAAGGGAAAAGCAGTGCGTCCGGATTAATGGTCCGCCTGATCACTTCAAAGATATCTGCATATGAAGTCGATGACGCTCTGCCCCGAACCCCGACTGTGTTGCCTTCATGGTCACCGAATGGCTGAATGTCGACCAGACCCAAACGCCTTGCGATTTGAGCTGCATTGCCATATTTCAGATGGGCATCCAGGGGCAGGTGGTAGGCAAACAGGTTTATGTCATTTTCAAGTAGTAGCTTAATTCGCTGCTTATAACCGCCCTGGTAAACCGGCCGTTCAAAATTCCAGATAACTCCATGGTGTACCAACACAGCGTCGGCCTGCAATTCAATAGCCTTTTCAAACAATTCTACCGACGCACTAACGGCGGTAACAATTGTTTTGATTTCATCACGTCCCTCAACCTGTAATCCGTTGGGACCATAGTCGGAAAAACGGGATACTTCTAACAATTCATCCAGATATTTTAACAACTCGTTACGATTCATCGCTTTTCTCCATTCTGAGTGACACAGATATAAAGTCAATATACAAAATCACAGGAATAAATGGAACGTCTACGAATTTTTTTCATATATATATTTGGTCTCTGGCACATCGTTTTCTGCCTGTTTTCTAATAGGGAAATTGATTACATTATTGTTGATGGTAATCCAAAAACATCATACAGATCCATTGTTTACCGAACAGACACAAGGAGCTCGCTTTTTATGGACAACATTTCCATTATTGAACCGGCAAAAGACCGCGACGAAGAACTCGTTGGCAGAATCCGTACACGAATTAATGAAGTGAAAGAACTGATCGAGGCCATGAAATCAAAATTGCCCGGCAACTCTCAATAGATCAAACGTTTCAGTGAAATGAAATAATTAACCGATAAACAGCCCTGAAAAAATGTTTAAAACAGTTGCAACACTTGACGATCTTATAAAAGTGTTTATCGTCCGCGGAATAGTTTTTATTGATGAGCAAAAAGTTCCTTACGATATCGAAATGGATGAATACGAGTATAGTTCGCTCCATGTATTAGGGGAAATTGACGGCGAACCGGTAGCCGCCGGCCGTCTGCGGTTTATTAACGAGTGGGCCAAGCTGGAACGGATTGCCGTCCGAAAAGAATACCGCAACCGGGGATATGGACACGATATCGTTGAATTTATGTTAGCCGTCGCCAGGGAAAAGAGCTATCATAAATTCAAAATGCACGCCCAGGCACATCTTCGTGATTATTACGCCCGTCATGGCTTTAAAACTCAAGGTGGAAAATTTAAAGAAGCTGATATTAATCACTATTTAATGACTATGGAAGATAGTGACAGTAATTTTTCAAAATAGCGACAACAAAGCCGCAAACATTATCGTCTCAATATGTGACCGATAAATAATCATGACAGACACAACAAAACAAAGCAAACCAACATTTTCCAGAGACCTGTTTGATCGGCGGTTTCCTCAGATTATTTTCATCTATTTCGGCGTCTGCTGGACAATCCTGGAGTTTGTCAGCTGGATCGTCGAGCATTATACCATATCGCCCTACCTGACCGACCTCAGTTTCATCACCCTGATTTCTATGCTTCCGACGGTTGGAATGCTCGCCTATTTTCACGGGCGCCCCGGGCGGGACGAGTGGACCAGGACGGAGAAAATCGGCATACCAATTAATGTCATTATCACAGGGTGTTTGCTGGTTTACTTTTTCGGTGGAAAAGAGCTCGGCTCGGCAACGACGGAAATTAGTTTAAGAAACGAAACAGGTCAGACTGTTCGGCGACAAATCCCCAAAAGTGAACTAATGAAACGTCTGGCAATTTTCTTTTTCGAAAACGAGTCGGAAAACCCGGAACTTGACTGGCTTCAGTATGCGTTTATGGCCGGCTGTCATTACGATCTAAACCAGGACCCGATATTTTCGGTCTATTCCGGCTATGATAATGCTATTTATCAGAAAATCACCAGCGCCGGCTTTACCGGCAATCTCGGCATGCCCCTGGTACTGGAACAAAAAATTGCCCGGGAAATTGAGCGGGAATATTTTCTGGGAGGCAGTTTCAAGACTAAAAACGACACCTTGGTCGTGAAAACCTATCTATATGAAACCAGCCACGGAAAACTGCTTTCTGAACATGAATTTACCGGCACTAATGTCTTCTGGATTATTGACCTAATCAACAATCAGCTAAAAGAAGATCTGGATGTACCGGTATGGCACCGGGAAGACATTCAGGATTTGCCCATTGCCGAGATAAGCACCTCTTCAGAGGAGGCCTTTCGCCGGTATATTATCGGTTCAAATCTGGTAAATCTGAAAAATGATCCTGTTGCCGCACGGCCTCACCTTGAAAACGCCGTCAAACTGGATCCCACTTTTGCCCTGGCCCATTACGAGTTGTACCAGCTCTATATCAACCTGAACCTTTATGACAGAGCGGTTACGTCGTTGAACACAGCCATGCAGTATATCTATAAATTTCCCGAATCGATTCAGTTCGCAATCAAAGAAGAATACTACCTGATATCTGAAGATCCTGAAAAACGAATGGCGATTATCGATATGTGGGTCAGACTCTACCCCGATGATATTCGCGGTCATTTCAGAATGGCCGGAGAGTACTTTAAGCAGTTCAAAATCGATGACGCCATTGCTGAATACAATAAAATTCTAGCGATTGATCCGGCCCGTCAGTATTACCTCCGATATATTGGTAATGCATACCTTGCGAAAGGCGATTTCAAAAACACCCTGAGCTACTTCAAACAGTATCAGCGTGCATTTCCAAAAGATTACCGATCCTTTGTATCTTTTGGTGACCTGTTTCTGATCATGGGCAACTACGATAAAGCCCAAGACTACTATATCGATGCCCAAATGCTGGAACCCAATGAAATATCTATTACAATTATGCTGGCCCGGATCAATATACTGACCGGAAATTATAATACAGCGCTGACACAGCTGCTCGGCGCAGAAAACATGGCCGACACACCCATGGAAAAACAAGCCGTTTATACCGTCTTATACGAATACTTTCGTCAGCGGGGTGAAATCAGCAAGGCCCACGAATATTCAGTTAAAAAGAACGCCGCGGCTGAAAAATATTTAAAGTCAATGGACGTAGTCGTTGGACGCATGAACGATCAGTGTTTTGATTTATATGTCATGTTGGGAAAAGAACGAGAAGCCATCTCCCAGTTGGATTCATATAAACACACTTTGCCCAAGCCCTGGTCCCGCCTGTTGTCACTTGGATACTTGCAAATCGCTCTCGAAAAAGAAGATACAACATCGATCGAAGCAGCCATTGCCGAAGCGGAGGAAGCATTGTGGCTTTTTGGCGAAGACGCCCGGCGTAATATTTTACACAATGCCCGGGGTCGCCTTTATGAAATCGATCACGACTATATCAATGCCATCATGGAATATCAAAAAGAATCCCGATATACACCAACTGATGTCACGGTCCTCACCCGAATAGCCCGCTGTTACCGACATTTGGGCGATTATTCAAAAGCAAAAAAATTCCTCGAAAACACATTAAGTATTTTACCAATGGATGCCGAGGCCCATTTTGAACTCGCCCGGGTTTATGCCGACGAGAACGATTTGGCAAATGCCCGGAAACACATGGACATTGTTCAAACCATCTGGGGAAATGCGGACAGTGAATACCCAGCCGCTAGAGAAGCCAAACTTTTTTACAACTCGATAAATAATAAACTTCCATCATAAAAACGCCCCCCGAATTCTCTTCGGAGGGCGTCCTATAATATCGTAGTGAATCGTTACTTTACAATATTGGGCTGCTCCAGACCATACCCTTTTTTCTTATCTTCCGCTTTCAGCATAAACGCAACTATTATCGACAACGCACTGCAGACAATGAAGATCAGCCATGTGGTTGAATAGTCATAGTTTACATTCTCGCCGGCATATTTGGCAGCTGCCACACCGGGATTGGTTTTATCCAAAACGACTCCCAGCAGAAAAGGAATTCCCATCAGGCCCCAGTTCTGAACCCAGAAAATAAGCGCGTAAGCTGTTCCAAGCTGTTTCTCGGGAATGATTTTCGGTACAGACGGCCACATGGCCGACGGCACAAGTGAAAACGCCATACCCAAAACGATAACCAGCAACACCGCCAGAGCGACACTGTTTAGTCCCGGTATCCACAACACAATATGAACACACAGAAGCATCACAGATCCAAGAATCATAATACTGGCCCCCTTGCCAATGTGATCATATATACTCCCAAAAACCGGCGTTAAAAACATCGTACCAAAGGGCACCAGGCTGGGAATAATACCAGCGTGTTCCGGGTTGATACCGAATTTGTTGACCATCAGATCGGGGCCGAATTTATAAAACGGAAACACTGCCGAGTAAAACAGGACGCAGAGAAGGGCAATGTACCAAAAGCCGCGATTGGTCACAATCATCGCAATGTCTTTCATACGGAAAGGCTCTTCCAGCTCAAGCTCCAGGCGAATTTGATGATCGAGTTTGCGATCCATAAAATTATAAATAAAAAAGGTAATCAGCCCAATGCATAAAAGAACCGCGCCCAGCAACGCCGGGGCCGCTACATTAAACGCCTTGGCAATGTAGGGTGCAAAAAACAACGAGCCAAAGCTACCCATACGCGCCAGAGCAACCTGCAACCCCATCGCCAGGGCGATTTCTTTACCCTTGAACCACTTAACCAGGATTTTTGACACTGTGATACCGGCAGTTTCAACACCGACCCCAAAAACAGCAAAGCCGATAGAGGCCATCCATATCGAAGCATTTACTCCCAGTTTATCGGCCAAATACAATCCTAAAAATTTTATCACAGCGCCAACTACCATAACTAATGCCGACCCAATTGCCGTAAAACGAATGCCCATTTTATCCAGAATAATTCCGCCAAAAATCAGCATCAGCAGAAACACATTAAACCAGCCATAGGCGCTTGTGACCGTTCCGAACGCGGTGCTGTCCCAGCCCAGTTGGGCCTCCAGCATCGGCTTCAGAGGCGAAATAACCTCTGTAAAAAAGTATCCAAACATCATTGTAAAGGAAACAATGCCCAAAGCCGTCCAGCGTGCGACCTTGCTTTCCCGAAGCGTTTCTCTGATTTGGTCTACCATATTTTCCTCTGTTTAAGATAATGTATTTTCGAATAATCGTCCGTAATCTACAGAATTCATTTAAAATTATAAAACTATTGTCCCTGAATTGTTGTCTATACTGCAGAATATGTTTAAATTCCTGCGATTTTTGTCAATCAACCAACAAGGAGACTCTATCGATGGCTCATGTAATCAATGATGAATGTATTGCGTGTGGTGCCTGTCTGCCTGAATGCCCGGAAGGTGCAATCAGTGAAGGTGATATTTATGTAATTGATGCCGAACTTTGCACCGATTGCGGAACCTGCGTTGATGTTTGCCCAACCGAAGCAATCAGTCCTGAATAATGGTTTAGCCCAACTGGAAAAAAATATCCAGTTGGGCTATTGCTTTTAATAGCCAGCGAAATAACAATTATTATGAAACACTATTTAATTTTTTTGTGCCTGTTTTGGGGTTTTATTTTAACACAAAACAGTGCCTGTCAGTCACGTCCGCCAGTCAACGTCGTTAAAACCGGACTGGATATACTTCTTGAACAGAACTTCGAACAATTTACCGGAAAACGCGTCGGGATTATTTGTAATCATACCGCCTGTGATAAAACCGGCAGACACATTGTCGATCTGTTTCACGACAGCGGCAAATGCCAGGTAACGGCGATCTTTGGTCCCGAGCACGGTTTTCGGGGACTACATGCCGATGGCCGGACCATTCTCGACGAAACCGATCCTAAAACCGGTGCGATGATTTATAGTCTTTACGGAAAAACAAAGCAACCAACGACTGAAATGCTGGAAAATGTTGATGTTCTCATTTACGACATACAGGATGTGGGCGCCCGGTTTTATACATATATAACCACGATGTCCCTGGCCATGGAAAGCGCCGCCAAACATGGAATTCCCTTCTTCGTGATTGATCGCCCGAATCCGATCCGCGGCGATTTGACAGAAGGCCCCGTTCTGGATATGAACTTTCAATCCTTCGTTGGACCCCATCCGATTCCAATTCGTTACGGTCTCACCATCGGCGAACTGGCCGGCTGGATCAACGGCGAAGTACTCAGTAAAGATGGCATCGCTGCTGATTTAACAGTTATTAAAATAGAGGGGTGGAAGCGTTCCTTTTGGTATGATCAGACCGATCTGCCCTGGATTTCTCCTTCGCCAAATATGACAACACTTGAAACGGCTATCGTATATCCCGGATTTTGCCTGCTTGAGGGCACCAACCTGTCCGAGGGGCGGGGAACCGACGCGCCTTTTTTGAAATTCGGGGCCCCCTGGATTGATTCTCGGCAATACGCCAATGCTCTTAATGCTTTGAGATTGACGGGAATACGGTTTAAACCGATAAACTTCACCCCGGTCTCGATTCCCAACGTCGCCTATAAACCAAAATATGAAAATCAATTATGCGGCGGAGTTGAAATTCAGATCACCAACCGGGATGAATTAAAATCCATAGTAGCGATGCTGATTATACTGGAAAAAACCCGCGACATGTATCCGGAAAAATTTACAATCAGGAGTTCGCTTAATCGCCTGTATGGGAGCGACAAACTCGGTACAACCCTGAGCGCTGGCACAACATCGGTTAATACGCTGACAGATAATTGGCAAAAGGATTTAGACAATTTCTCAAATGTGTCGGGAAAATATTATTTATATCAATAGCCAATGTAAAAATTCTCGATTGCGATAATATTCAGTGCTTCCATTTCTAAAAGAAATTCCAAATCTTACAAAATCCTTTGCGCAGAAGCGTACGAACTGTCTTCTGTTCAATTATGACGAATTAATGCGTTCATTGAAAACTATTTCGGGGCTGATCGGTCAAATTGCGAACCTTTCAAGGCCGCCGGTAATTTTCGCCGGAGTAATCAGTCATCGTTCATTATCGGAATTAAAATCGAAAATGAAAAATAACTTAATACTGGCCGGCAGTAACGGTTTTGAAATTGACGGCTCCGGCTTCTCGTGGGCATTCCCACAACTGGGCTTTATTCGCCATCAGCTGGAACAATTGGTCGGCACAATTACACTGGAAATTGGTCCGGCGTGGACAAAACATAATGCCAAAATTACCGGCGTAGAATTGAGTATTTCGATTCCCTCCAATGATCGTTATATTGTTAACATACTGAGTCCCATGATTCGACGCGCATTGTCCGGTTCGCTGCTCAGCGCACAACAGACAACAGATAAAATCCAGGTATCCCCCACAGTTCATTGGGATAAACAAATGTTGGTTCGAAAAATTGTGGATCTTTTACCACACGAAAGTGGTCTGAGTCCGGTGATTTATTACTTTGGCTCCGAAATTAGCGACGAACCCGCTTTCCGGGCAGCAAATCTATATGGATATTCGGTGTTGCTTCGGGAAAATATCGGCCGGAAGACAAACGCCCGGTACTATCTGCGCAACAACCATGAATTAAACAAAATGCTGATCTGGCTTAACGCCATCTAGCGTTTCTTATTGAAGATCATCCCAAAATGAAACCGCCCGGCGAATATGGGGAATCGTAATCGAACCACCGACAATTAGTGCAATGGACAGTATTTCTTCCAATTCCAGGCTAGAAACTCCATGATCATGACATTGAATCAAGTGATATTTAATACAGTCGTCACAGCGTAAAACCAGAGAAGCAACCAGGCCCATCATTTCTTTTGTTTTGCTATCCAGTTCACCATCCTGGTAAACCTGCGCATCCAGATTCAGAAAGCGCTTGGATATTTTACTGCTATATTTCATCACCAGTTCATTGAGAATCTGGCGCTCTTCATTAAATTTGTCTTTAGTCTGTTGGGTCATATCCGTTTCCTCTGTTTTGTTCTGATAATAAAACAGTTTAAGAAAACCGGATTATATTTGGAATAAAAATAATAATCCCGCAATCGCCAGGGCAAAGTGGGTTGACCCTGATATGGGAATTGCGGGATCTGTATTAATTTAAAACGCTAACGATCTTTTTATCGCGGCCTTTTCGTTCGAAGCTTACGACACCATCAATTGTCGCAAACAGAGTGTCATCATTACCTCTGCCAACATTCTTTCCGGGATGAATCCGGGTACCACGCTGACGGACGATGATAGAACCGGCCGTCACGGTCTCTCCGCCAAAACGTTTAACGCCCAATCGTTGCGACTGACTGTCGCGACCGTTTTTTGAACTGCCTACACCTTTTTTATGTGCCATTGTATTGTGCTCCTATTCTTTCTGGGCCGCTTCTTCCGGTTTGGTCTCTTGCGGACGGCTCACTTTTTTCGGGGCCGCTTTGGGTTTCGGCACCGCCTTTTTTTCAACATTTAGTCCCTTCACTTCTATTAAAGTATAGGGCTGACGGTGACCGTTTTTAACTCTGTAGCCTTTGCGGCGTTTCTTTTTAAATACGATAATTTTCGGCAGGCGTTTATGCTCAACAACAACCGTAGATATCTGAATACCCTTAACGGTTGGATTGCCTATTTTTACATCGTTGCCGTCTCTGTAATAAAGAACCGAATCAACGATAAATTCTTTTCCCTCTTCAACATCCAATCGGGGAACGGCAATCTTTTTTCCTGTTTCAAGGACAACTTGGTCGCCGGCGATTTCGGCTATTGCATACATTTCACTCTTCATAAATCTCTCTAAAATTAGTTTTCAACACGGACTGCGAATTTAGATATTCCCAGAAGATTTGTCAAGTCTAATATTGATCCGTAATATCTTCTCCGTTTTTCGTCAGATATACTTTAAAATCGTCCACGGGAACCGAGATATCGTCTACAATTTTTATTCTCAGGAAATTTCTCCATTGAATTTTCCGCATCAGATTATTGGTGGATTTCTGAATATACTCAAGCATCTCGGGATGTAGATGAATCTCCAGGCGCTTTGTTCTTGATTTCACTTTAAACCGTCGAAACCACCCCTCGATTTTTGTTACTATCGATTCCTTTGACGATATTCGTCCGGAACCATGGCAGAGCGGACACTCCTCGCTGACACTATACAGCAAATTTACCCGGGTGCGCTGACGCGTCATTTCCAGCAGCCCAAAACTGGATATTGGCGAAAGAGCAACTTTCGCCCGATCAAGATAAAGAGCTCGTTTTAATTCATGATATACTTTTTGTCTGTTCTCGGCCTCTTCCATATCGATATAATCAATCACAATCAGGCCGCCAATATCCCGCAATCTCAGCTGCCGTGCAATTTCTTTGGAGGCCTGGAGATCGATTTTCAAGGAGTTTTTCTCGTGATCTTTTTTCCCAATGAACTTACCACTATTGACGTCAACGGTGGTCATCGCCTCGGTGTGTTCGATCACAATAAACCCGCCGCTTTTCAGCCAGACTTTCTTGTTTAGCGTTTTCTCAAATTCCTTTTCCACATTGTATTCTGTAAACAGCGGATTGCGGGAGCTATGATAATTGATCTTTTTGACTAATGCCGGGGACACACTTTTTATATATGCATGCAGTTTTTTATACAAGGTTTTTGAATCAACAATGATTTGATCGATGTCCGGAGTAAACAGATCCCTGATAACCATTGATGTAATTTCCATGTCTCGGTACACACAGGTCGGCGCGGAATTGTTTTTAACATTTGATTCCAGCTCGGCCCATTTTTGGAGTAAATCCTGCAGATCGTTTTTTATTGCTTTCTCGTCCTGACCATCGGCGACTGTCCGGATAATAAATCCAAAGCCCTTCGGTTTTAAATCATGAACAATTTTTCGCAGGCGTTTTTTCTCATCTCGCCGTGTGATTTTCTTAGAAATACCCACGTACTCTTCATTAGGCACCAACACCAGAAACCGTCCCGGAATCGAAAGGTCGGTTGTGACCCGTGGACCTTTTTGGGCAAAGGGCTCTTTGATCACCTGAACGAGAATTTCCTGGCCGGTTTTTAAGCCTGTTGGATGTGGCATGTTCGGTTTTTTTCGCCGTGTTCGGGGAGCTTCTTCTTCATCGCCGTCACCGACAATGCTTTCGATCATCGACCCGACAGTCGTCGGATCGTCCATTTCAGAAAATGGTAAAAATGCGTTGAAATGATATCCGATTTCGACAAATGCCGCGTGGATGGCGTCAATGACATTTTCCACTTTGCCTTTATAGATATTGCCAACCATGCGGGTCTGCTCGGGTTTCTCAACAAAGAATTCTACCAGTTCATCATCTTCCAAAATTGCGATGCGGGTTTCTTTGCTGGTTTCACTGATTAAAATCTGTTTTTTCATAGCTTTTGTTTCAACCTATATCTTTGATTAAAAATGGGTTTTCAGCCGGCAAATCATCGGTGTGTTTGTAATTTCCAGCTGTTTTAAAATTTCTTCCGGACGGACTGTTTGCCCGTCAATAACTTTAGTAGACAAAATAATTCCGTGTTCGTCACACCGGGTGATATTGTCAATAAATTGCCGAATATTAACATGACGAATTCGGTCGTTCCGCTGTTTTTCAATTATTATTTCCGGTTGTTTTAATAATTCATCGATGGTTTGTGACACATTCTTCGGCAATGTTTCACAAAACCGGATTTCATGTTTAAAACCGGTGGTGCCGGCAAAAAGGGATGCGGATTTCAATGGAACCTCGACCGCTGATTCAATGAAAATACCATCCGGTAATTCCTGATTAATGTGTTCCGCAAGACTCTTGTCGGTCTCTGTAAGTATGATATCCAGGTATTCATCTTTTGAGCTATATCCCAGGGGCAGGGGAAAACCCGAAGACATTTTAGGACGGCGATTGAATCCCTGCGTAAAAGACAATTTCAGGTTCGCCCGACGAAAAGCCTGTTGAAAAACACGCATATTGTCAAGATGAGAAGTAAATTTTGATGCGCCCTTTTTCTGGTACCGCAGGCGATATTTCAGCTCCTGTGTCTCTGATACTTCCACATCAATGGGCCGCTGACTATCCGGTAGGAATGTTTCCTTTTTATCGACAGTCTTCATCGATAGTGTTTCAAAATCACAGACGCCACAGCCAATACACCCGTCCCGACAATCCGGAGATGATTCGGCCCGGTATGCTTTTTCCCGCTCGTTTAGCAAAAATCTCTTTAAAAGTCGGGCGTCAACATGATCCCAAGGTAGCGAGTCCGAAATGTTGATTTGCCCTGTAAACAGTTGCGACGTCACTCCACATTCTGCCAGGGCCAGCTCCCACGCTTGTGGATTAAACAGTTCTTTCCATGAGTCAAACTTCGCGCCATGTTTCCAGGCACTGTAAATAACTTTAGACATTCGGCGATCGCCCCGTGCAACAGCCCCTTCCAGCTGTGAATAATAGGTGTCCCGCGCCATTATTTTAATTCGTTTATACGGCGCAAGTCCCCTTTTAATCATGTCCAATTTTCGCTGGATTTCAACCGGTTCGTCCTGGGCCTCCCATTGAAACGGCGTAAAGGGCTTCGGGATAAACGTAGACAGAGTAATGTTGATTGAAAGTCGTTTCTTTCCACGTTCATAGACGGTTTTTGTCAGCCGGATAATTTCAGCGATATCCTCATCGGTTTCAGTCGGAAGCCCCAGCATAAAATACAGCTTCACCGACCGCCAGCCGTATTTTAACGCAATATCGACAGAATTCATCAAATCTTCTTCGGAAATGTTTTTATTGATGACATTTTTCAGGCGCGCCGATCCCGCTTCCGGCGCAAAGGTCAGCCCGGACTTTCTGGTTTTCTGAGCAATCAGCGCCATTGATTCTGAAAAACTGTCTAGCCGCAATGACGGTAGTGATAAACCAACCCTGTTTTTTTCCAGAAAATCAGAAATTCCATGAATCAAATCGCCCATACCGCAATAATCGGAAGATGACAACGATAGCAGGGAGACATCGTCATACCCGGTCAACTGCAAGGATTTTTCAATTTGGCGGACGATGTCTTGGGGCAATCTTTCGCGAACAGGACGATAGATCATGCCCGCCTGACAAAAACGACAGCCCTGGGTACACCCCCGCATAATCTCAGCCACGAGACGATCCTGGGCAATTTCAACAACCGGTATTAACGGTTTGTCCGGAAAATAATCCGCTTTCAATTCAGGAACTCGGTGCGCCAGGATTTTATCGGGTGAATTATCTTCATCGGGTTTTGGGATCAAAAACCCACTTGTCGGATCTTGCTCAGCGCTGTAAAACCGCGGTACATACAGGCCCTGAAATTCGCGCTGAACTGATTTCAATATATCAGAACGGGACAGTTGCTTCCGTTTTCGTTCTGCAATAAACCGGACAAGCGGCACAATTATTTCTTCGCCGTCACCGACAACAAACAGGTCTATAAAATCTGCCAGAGGTTCGGGATTGTATATGCTGCTGCCACCGGCAATTACAATCGGATCGGTGTCTTTACGCTCTTTGGAAAGCACCGGAATATGGGATAAATCCAGAACGTTTAATATATTGGTGAATGTCAACTCGTAGGGCAGTGTAAATCCCAGTATATCAAAATCGCCAAGAGGAGTTTTCGATTCCAGCCCATAAAGCGGCACATTGTGTTTCCGTAACTGTTCTTCAAAATCTGTCCAGGGCGCATACGCCCGGTCGGCGATGATATCCGGCTCCCGGTTTAACAGATGATACAATATCTGAAAACCGTAATAGGACATTCCCACATCGTACAGATCGGGATAGATAAGCGCAACAGAGGCTTCGGCCTTCGCAAAATCCTTATGGTGGACATTAATTTCGTTGCCCGTATATCGCCCCGGCTTTTCGACAACCGGAAGTATTTCCCGCTCAATAAATGAGTAGCAGTTCTCGGCCTGCTTCTTAAAAACCAGTTTCTCTCCTAACTAGAGAAAAATTTTATATCACTCGCTCTGTGTTCTCACTGTTTCTTCAAGCGAGGGTTTACCTGCCCCTAAATTACTCATAATTTTTGTGTTTATCAAATGATACACAATAATCACGACATCGGGTGTCCGTCCAGACCAATATCGCCCGCTACTGTTGTCAGCGCATCTATCACTCGCTGAATATGTTCAGTTTCCTCCACGCCCAACTCCTGGATTCCCTGCGATATTTCCTCGCGGCTGACCTTGGCGGCAAATGCCCGGGTTTTAAATTTCTTTTTTACCGACTTTGGTGTAAGCTCGTGAATACTTTTCGATGGCCGGACCATTGTTACGGCCACAATAAAACCGGCCAATTCATCTACCGCAAAGAGCGTTTTGGCAAGAAGCGTGTCCCGCGGTACGCCGGTATAGGCCGCGTGCCCCATGATGGCCTTTCGCATTTCCTCGGGGTAGCCCTCTTTTTCCAGGATTTCATTGCCCCGATAAGGGTGGTTTGCTTCATCCGGAAATGTCTCATAATCAAAATCGTGCAACAATCCGGTAATTCCCCAGTAGTCTTCATTTTTATCATATATTTTCGCATAAAACCGCATCGCCGCTTCCACGGCCAGGGCATGTTTGATCAAACTATCCGTTTTCGTGTATGTAGTCAATAATGCCCATGCTTTTTCACGTTCCATAATTCCGCCTTCCTCTATTTTCAACTTTTTAATATAACGAAAGCGCGATTCCTTCGCGAAGCAATATTCGTTTAAAACGGCGTTTATAAATCATGCGATATTGCTCTTCTTTTTCCGGAAATTTCTCCCGTATCACCGTTTTAACACGGCTTAGATATAACAGGGCTTCCGGTTCATTCATGGTTTTTTGCAACAAGCTTCAGCAGACATTATCGGTAAAAATCCGCAGACACATGATCCTGCGTTGCACTTCACGCAGGACTTTTTCATAATTATCACACGACTTGAACATCATATATAGTATTCCGATTTTACAAATATTCCATGGAGAAATTTAAAATAATCATTATTTTCACCAAGATCTTCCGGCGGCGGATTCCGGTGCAATTGAATTTTACAACTCAAACTGAAAGATTGCAAAATAATTCTTGATTTTGATATAAGCGTCAATTAAATTTTAAAACCGAGTATAAGAGGCTGGAAATGCTAAATTATTGTATAAATTGCCCCCCCCCCCGCAAGAATCCGTACCAATATTTTTAAAAAACATTTTCTTAACAACTTTCACTTCTTCCGATTGGATATATTTATGGTTCTTCCGACATTAGTATGGAGCTAAGCAAAAGACGCCCTTATCTTTAAGAAAAAATATTCACTATCCCTAAAGCCAAAGGCAACTCTTTTAATGACCTTGATCTTGTTATTCATACCTTCCAGAAAGGAAGT
>JAHJGX010000033.1 GCA_018824205.1 bacterium | reverse complement strand
TCCGGTTTGCGCGGAACCGAGCAGGTCTCTTCCTTCGAGAATGATCGGTATCGATTGTTTCTGTATCGGAGTCGGCCGGGAGTAGCCTTCGGTTTTGAGCGCTTTTCGGACCGGCTCGATTAGATTAATATTTTCGAATGACATAATTTAGTTCCTAAATGGCAATCCGCATGAGTTGTATTAAATGCAGTACCATGGGTTAATAATAGATAAGGTAACAACTGTTTCCACTTGACCGGTGTAAACTGGTCTGATTTCGTCGAAAATGGATAATAAATTTTCGGTAGATTCTATTTGGAGATATTAAATGTACGGGGATCTTTCCAGACAGCTGCGGATTTTCGGTCTTTACTCATTCTATAATTTTTGTTTTTTACTTCTCTTCTTTGTTATCAGTGTAATCTGTTTTTATCTTCAAATCAATGAAGGCAACATAAGCTACGCCATGGCGCCCACAAAACAAAGGTGATAATGAATTAGCAGCTCTGCCTGGAATTATGGAACGGGGGCAATCGGCGCAGATCACAGATTCGGCTTTTATGAAAGACCTTTTATAAAATTAATTTTGATCTTCCGGTAATTTGCAACAGTTTGGCAGTTCGCTATAGGCGCCGGGATTGGCGGCTGTTTCGTTGGCTTGATAACCAAGTGCTACGATAGCATTTTCGATAGATGCCAGGTCAATTTTTGCCGGATCATAATTGATATGGCCCATTTTTTCTTCGATATCGACATCAACAGATACAATGCCATTAACTTTTGCCAGGCCATTTTCAATGGTATCTTCACACATTCCGCACTGAACGGTCGGTAATTTGACCATAGCGTGGGATTGATCACTGCTATGAGCAGCCATCATTTGAGGCTGAGATTTTTTGCTGTCGGTGGTTTTTTCTTTGCCGCCACAGGCAACAACTCCAATAGTTAATAACGCGAGTAATACGAAGATGAATGTTCTTTTTGTGTTCATCATTAATCCTTCATTTTGTTGTTTACAGGTTTGCTATTACATCTTTTAATTTATCCCGCACTTCAATTGCGATCGACGCCAGTTCCTCATTTTGAATGGCCTGCATCGATGCCACCGGATCAATAGCGGCTACCTCGATTTGTCCTTCGTTTAATTCCTGAACAATAATGTTGCATGGCAGCATGGTACCTATTTTATCCTCGGCTAATAATGCCTGATAGGCAAATGATGGGTTACAGGCTCCCAAAATCTGATATTTCTGAAAATTGACGCCCATTTTTTCCTGCATGGCTTTTTGGACATCGATCCGGCTGAGCACACCGAAGCCTTCGGTTTTCAGTGCTTCGGTCACTTTTTGAATGGCATCGTCAAATTCAGAGGCCAGTACTTTTGAAAAATAATAAGGCATGTTTAGCTCCTTTAGTAATTATTTACTTTAGAGTCTATTTGAGAGATTTCGTTTCAATTGTCTTTCGGCCAGAATCGTGTACAGTATCGGCACGACAAAAGTTGTGATGACGCCGATGAACATACCGCCAAAGGACGGGATTGCCATGGGCACCATGATATCCGAGCCCCGCCCTGTTGAGGTCAACACCGGAAGCAATGCCAGAACGGTTGTGCTGATGGTCATCATGGCCGGACGGATTCGGCGGGAACCGGCTGCGACCGTCGCTTTGCGAATCTCGCGAATGGAATCAGGCTTTCGGCGAGCGAAACTCTGTTCCAGGTAGGTGCTGATGATGACGCCGTCGTCACTGGCGATCCCGAAAAGCGCCAGAAATCCAACCCAGACCGCAACACTGAGATTGATAGGATGAACCTGGAACATTTCCCGCAGGCTGACCCCGGCGAAGCTGAAATTGAGAAACCAATCCTGGCTGTAGAACCATAGCATCAGGAAGCCGCCCGCCCATGAAACGATGATCCCGGAAAAAACGATGAACGTCACCGGCATTTTTTTAAACTGGAAATAGAGAATTAAAAAGATAATCGCCAGGGATAGGGGCAGAATAATGCGCATTCGTTTCATGGCCCGAATCTGGTTTTCATAACTACCGGCAAAGGCATAACTCACGCCGGCCGGAATAACCAGTTCGCCGGATTCGATTTTCGTTTTCAGGTATTTTTTGGCTTGCTCAACTACGTCCACTTCCGCCCATTCATCCTTTTTATCAAAGAGGACATAGCCGATCAGGAACGTGTCTTCACTCTTAATCATTTGAGGACCACGCACATAGTTGGTGGTGGTCAATTGACCCAATGGAATCTGGGTGCCGTTCGGTGCTGCGACGAGAATATCTTCCAGGGATTCGATATTGTCCCGCAGTTCCCGCAGATAGCGTACCCGGACCGGATAGCGCTCGCGCCCTTCGACTGTCGTGGTGATCTGTTTTCCACCAATCGCAACCTCGATGACATCCTGAACCTGGCGTAAAGTAATCTGGTAGCGCGCTATTGCCTTGCGGTCAATCTCGATTTCCAGGTAGGGTTTTCCGACAATGCGATCAGCAAAAACCGCAGATGCTTTTACGGAGGGAACTTCCTTCAGATAATGCTCCAACTCCAGTCCCACTTTTTCGATAGATTCCAGATCGGAACCTTTGACTTTGATGCCCATGGGCGCCCGCATACCGCTCTGCAGCATGACGATCCGGGCGGAAATCGGTTGCAGTTTCGGTGCCGATGTCGTTCCCGGAATATGGGCAACTTTGACCAATTCGTCCCAAATATCCTGATTACTGCGGATCTGATCGCGCCATTGCCGAAACGGTTTGCCGCGATTGGACAGTATCAAATTCCCCTGCTCATTCCGCTGAAAACTGCCGTCGGAATTCATGGCGAATTTCAGCCGTTTTCCGTCTTTATCGGTGACATATTCGGATTTGTAATTGATGACCGTTTCGATCATGGAGATCGGCGCAGGGTCCAGCGGCGTGTCTGCGCGCCCCAGTTTACCGACGACCTGTTCCACCTCGGGGACCGAATAGAGTGCCTTGTCAAGTTTGGCTAAAACATCCAGTGCTTCTTCCATGCCGGCATGGGGCATGGTTGTGGGCATATAAAGAAAGGATCCCTCATCCAATGCCGGCATGAACTCTTTGCCCATGCCCGGGAAGCGGTGATTCCAATCGGAATATATTGTAGTCTTCTTTATAAAATCCGGCATGAAACTAAAGATTTTCCCGAAGCCGAGCCAACTCATCATTCCCAGAATGACAATCAATGCGGGCAGGCTCAACATAGTCTTTTTATGGTCCAGCGCCCAGGTGAGTAAACGCGGATAGATTCTGGTATATCCGCTCAGGAATCCCATAACGGTACCGATAATGATGGCGGCAAAGAGGAAATTCAGCAGGAATCCTTTGTCATAACCGAGTGGTGACCAGGTAGAGGCCAGGATGCCGAGCACTACCACTACAATGATCCAGTTGATAATTTTCGGCAGTCGTGATTGAATTGTTTGCGGCATATAATGGGATGCAATTCTAAAAATGCCAATGAAAGTGACGATTATTCCCAGCCACCATTTAAAGGTAAACACCAGGATTATCCCGAAAAGGATCAATCCGATACTGGTATAATGCCGAAATCCGTGGAACTTCTTTTTCCCGCGGTAGAGCAGATGGGCGACTGGGGGCAGGATTGTCAAAGCGACGATAATCGAGGCGATCAACGCCAGACTTTTAGTGTAAGCCAAGGGTTTGAAAAGTTTGCCCTCGGCAGCCTGCATAGTGAAAACCGGCAGGAAACTGACGATTGTGGTGGAAACCGCGGTCAGCACCGCACCACTGACTTCCGTTGTTGCCCGGAACAGCACATCCCGTTTGTTTTCCTTTTCATCGGCTTCATCGAGATGCCTTAACATGTTTTCCGAAACCACAATGCCCATATCCACGATAGTTCCGATGGCAATTGCAATTCCTGATAACGCTACTACGTTAGCGTCTACATGAAAGAGTTTCATACCGATAAACACCATCAGAACGGTGATCGGTAGCAGACCGCTGATCAGGAGGGACGTTTTGAAGTGCATGACCATCAGCATAATCACAATAATCGTGATCAGGATTTCATCTCGCAGGGCATGATTCAGTGTGCCAAGGGTTTCGTAGATCAGCCCGGTCCGATCGTAAAAAGGAACAATAGTCACCTGGGATTTTGTCCCATCGGCCAAAATTTTTGAAGGTAATCCGGGACTGATTTCGATAATCTTCTGCTTGAGCCGGTTAATCGTCGCTAGCGGATTTTCACCATAACGAACAACCGCGACACCGCCGACGGCCTCGGCGCCTTCCTTGTCGAGCGCGCCGCGCCGCAAAGCCGGACCGAGGACGACATTAGCGACATCCTTGACATAGATCGGAACGTTGTCAGTGGTTTTCACCACCGTATATTCGATATCTTCCAGCTTCTTGATAAAACCGATTCCGCGGATGACGTACTCCACCCGGTTGACTTCAATCGTCCGGGCGCCAACATCGATATTGGCATTGCGAACGGCGTTGAATATGTCCTGGAGTTTGACGTCATGCACCCGCATTGCGGCGGGATCGACATCGATCTGATACTCTTTAACATAACCGCCGATCGAAGCAACTTCCGAAACTCCGTCGGTGGCTTGCAGGGCATAGCGCACATACCAATCCTGTACCGAGCGCAACTCCTGTAAATCCCAGCCGCCGGTCGGATTACCGTCCGGGTCACGCCCTTCCAGTGTGTACCAGAATACCTGTCCCAGGGCGGTGGCATCCGGTCCCAGGGTTCGACTAACACCATCGGGAAGGGTGCCGGGCGGAAGGGAGTTCAGTTTTTCCAGAACCCGGCTGCGGCTCCAGTAGAATTCGGCTTTTTCTTTGAATATCACATAAATCGTCGAAAATCCGAACATGGAGTAGGAGCGTACAGTCTTGACTTCCGGAATGCCGAGCAGTGCTACAGTCAGCGGATAACTAATCTGATCTTCAACATCCTGTGGCGAACGACCCATCCATTTGGTGAACACAATCTGTTGGTTTTCACCGATATCGGGAATGGCATCAACAGGTACCGGACTACGATCAATCCCGGAAATATGCCAGTCGAAGGGTGCCACTAAAATACCCCAGAAAATCAACCCGGCAAGGATCAGGAACACGATCAGCTTGTTGTCCATGGAATAGGCAATGATTCTGTCGAGTAATGATAAACGTTCTTTATTCATGATTATCATGCTCCGTCATTGAACCTGAATTCGAAGGAAAAGTGTCTTTTACCTCGCCGCAACGGAGCATTTTTGCGCCAAAGAAGGGATTGTTAATCTGCTTGTCTTTCGCCAGCCAGAATGCGCCCTTATTGTCGAATGCCATCGGGCAAAAGATTTTATAAAATGTGTCCGGACCACTGTGCCCGAACTGTTTTTCCATATTCAGCATAGCTGTGCTGATGCCTTCAAAGGCCTTGCGAATATCGACAATGGATTGCCAGTGTTGCGCGTGTTTCGTATGAGCGGTGATTTGTTTGCTGAGTCGGAGAAATTGATGATGGGCGTCGTCCGGCAAATTAAAGCTACCGGCATTCAATTCATTAATCAGTTTCCCCATTTTATCCAGGTGTGTTTTTGACTGTTCATAATTGTCTTCAGCCAGTGAAGTCTGTGCGAGGAGGTAAGTTTCGTAGAGTGGGAACAGGGCTTCTCGAAATTCCATCGGAACATTCGCATTATGCGTAACCATTCCCGGCATCAAGGGTTTTATCAAAGCTTTGTTGAGTCCTCCTTCATGTCCGGTACTGCTGACGTCGTCCTCGGGGCTCATCATGCTCGGTTTGGCGGCAATCTGCATGGAGCTGTCGATTTTGAAATTGCCGTTAGTGACGACCTCCTCATCTTTGTTCAGTCCTTCCTCTACGATATAAAAATCACCCGCCCGGGCACCGATCCGGATATTCCGGCTTTCGTAGGTGGATTCTTCGGTATTGGGCACTTTAACATAGACAAGCGCGCGTTTGCCGGTTTTCAATACAGCGCTGGCTGGTACCAGCAGCGGCAATTGTTTGTTCGACGGCTGCCGGACAATGCCCAGCTCCTCAGCTTTTACAAGGGGCATGCCGCAGATGTCGCAGGTTCCGGGATGATCTTTGATGATTTCCGGGTGCATGGGCGAAATCCATTTCCCGGCCAGTTGCGGGTTGATAGAATTTCCTTTGTCATCGAGACTTGCCCGGACAGTGCCGCGCACAAACATACCTGGTTTTAATTTGCCGTCGGGATTGGGCAGATTAACACGAATCGAAACCGTTCTGGTTTTCGGATCAAGAATTGGGTTGATAAAAGAGATTTTTCCTTCAAACGATTCACCCGGCAGGGCTTCAATTTCGAATCGGACGGTTTGGGCATAGCGCAACCAGAACAGATCGGATTCGTAGGCATCCAGAATTACCCAGACCTGGCTCAGGTCGCTGATCATGTAGATTTTTGTTCCGGTTTGAACATAATCACCCTGACTGGCGTGCTTACCGGTGACAATACCCGACAGCGGACTGAAAATCGTAATCCGGTCATTCGGCGTTTTTTGCTTTTCGATTGTAATTATTTGTTCTTCAGTCAACCCCAGCAAACGCAGCTTTTCCCGGGATGCCCGGAGATTGGCTTCAGCGCTTTTGCCGGAGAGTGCATTATCGGCGGGAACAGCTTCCAGAATCTGCCGCGCCTGGATCAGTTCTTCCTGGGAGGAATAGAGTTCCGGGCTGTAAATATCGACGAGATGCTCGCCTTTTTTAACGGGGATCCCGGTGTAATCCACGTATATCCGTTCAAGCCGTCCGGGCATCCAGGCACTGATGGTTTTCTGGCGGGTCTCATCGTACTCAATTTTACCGGACAGTTGGATCTCCGCCTTTGCGGGAGCGCGTTTAATTATGCTTGTCTGGATTTCCGCCAACTTCACGGCATTTTCTGACATCTTTAATTGAGTGGGTAAATCCGAGTCGCTGTTGCCGGTTTCCAGGGGTATCAAATCCATGAAGCAGATCGGGCACTTGCCCGGCTCCGGGAGTCTAATCTGGGGGTGCATGGAGCAGGTCCAGATCGTGGCAGTCTGTTCTGCGCTGTGGTCGTGGGCGGCTTCGGTGGATTCGGAACTGCCGCCACCACGGATAATAAATCCGAGGATAAAGGCTGCAATGATCAACACCCAGACGACAGATGGAATTTGTTTTAGAGTAGTTTGAAATCTATTGATGATGTTCATAATGTTCTCCCGGTTAAGAGTTCGAGCTGTACCAGTATCTGAAAATAACGGGCACCGGCACGCTCATAATCCAGTAAAAATTGAAGGTATTTGCGTTGGGCATCGATCAATGATAGAAAATCCACATTGCCCGAGACATAGACGGTTTCAGTGACTTTCAGCAGTTCGACGCTTTTAGGAATCAGATCGTCTTTATACAAATGAATTTTTCGTTTGGCATCATCTAACTGATACAGCAGGTCGCTGGTTTTGGCGGTGAGCTGGTTGTTTAGATTCTGCTGTGTCTCCAGGCTGCTTTGTTGTTTATCCCGGGCGGATTGCAGATCGGCTTTCTGTTTTCCGACCCAGATAGGTAACGAAAGTGAAATACCCACAGCGAGGGGATCTTTGCCACTTTCAGTAACTTTGACGTTATTCACATAACGATTACCGGTAAAAATGTAATCGGCGCCGATGCCAAGATCGGGCAGGAAATTAAGTTTCTTGCGTTTAACACCGGTTTCCGAAAGAGTTACCATTATCTCTGCGCTGAGAAGTCCGGGATTATTTTGCCGGATCATGGATAAAATTTCTTCCGGTGTAAAGGATTTTTTAACTATGGAAAGACTATCGGGAACATCGATTTGATTCACATTTGGATCATTCAATAGTGCCCGAAAATTTTCAATAATGACCGCTTCCTGTTCCAAAAGCGTCTGCAAATCGTCTTCGAGTTTTCGCAGCTCGATTTGGACATTGACGACATCGGCGTAGGATTTACGGGCACTGGCGTATTTCGAGCGCACCAGGGTTTCCCATTGCCGGACCAGATCAACATTTTGCTCGGTAATTGCAATGGAGCGTTTCAGTAGATAGTAATCATAGTAAGCCCGAATGACATTTGAGCGTAGTTCATTGGACCGTTGTTGCAGATGGTAGTGGGCAATTTCAGCCTGCAATGCCTGTAAATCACCCTGGAGTTTCAGTTTGCCAAACCATGGAATCATCTGTGTAAAACCGAGTTTATATTCCTGCGGGCCGACGGCGGTTTCAACATTTTGCAGAAAGTAGCCAAAACTAAGTGATGGATTCGGCAGGCGCTTTGCCACTGCGATTTGTTGAATTTCCGATTGCCAATCGTAATAAGCGGATTTTACATCGGGATTGTTTTTTAAAGCAGTCTCTATGTACCGGGAAAGAGTTGTTGAATCATGGTTATTGGCGATCAGGGAAGCATTGATGAGTATTAGTAATGTAATAATTAATCGCCGATGAAAATCAATTTGTATGATGTTATTCTGTTTCTTTTTAATTGTGGCGGTTTTCAAAACCATCCTCCTATTTAACTCAGTTTTATTAAAACAGCTATTGCCTCAAAAAGCGAAATTCGTTTTGAGTCGCTGAATTTGATACGGAGGAGAATTTTTAAATTAACAGAGGGAGGTTTATCAACAAGGGGGGGATAGTTAAATAATTCGATGTTTCAGTGTTGATAGTCATCGAACCAGGTAGAATATTTTTCGAAAACGACTTAATTGGTTCGGAAAGGTCCAGGGATGGATTGAATTCTGTTTCTTCTAACGGAAGTACCGGAAAGGGAATAAAAATCGAACGTGCGCACTGATTGATACTGAGTTCACACAGATTATTTTTAACTTCTGAACAGCAGCTGCTTGTTTTATCCGGCTGGCAACAGGGCATATCACAGTTGTGGTGATAGAAAAAACCAAGACTGTTGACTCCCAGTAGAACAAGCAGGATAAATAGTTGTGCCGCAGTTTTCATATTTTGTTCGATAGGTATATCATAAAAATCGTTACAAATCTATGCGGTGTTTTTGGAACGGAAGTCTTTAATTGCCGCTTCGAGAGCCTCTTCAGCCAGATTGGAGCAGTGCATTTTTACCGGTGGCAAACCGTCCAGGGCTTCAGCGACAACCTTATTGGTAATTTTCTGGGCGTCGTCAATCGATTTCCCGATGACTAATTCGGTAGCCATGGAACTGGTGGCAATCGCCGCGCCACAACCGAAGGTTCTGAACTTTGCATCGGTAATGATATTATCTTTTACTTTTATCTGTAATTCCATAACATCACCGCACATGGGATTGCCGACATGACCGACCCCATCAGGGTTCTCAATTGTACCGACATTACGGGGATTACTGAAGTGATCCATTACTTTTTCGCTGTAATGTTCCATTATTGAGTTTCCTTATTTGTTATATAGTGGTGACATGGCGCGCAGTTTTTTAATAATATCGGGTAAAATTTCTGCCACCTGATTGAGTTCGTCCTGGCTGGTATGTTTGCCAAGTGAAAAACGGACCGATCCGTGAGCGAATTCATGAGTTAAACCGATGGAAAGCAATACATGACTTGGCTCCAGACTGGATGAACTGCAGGCCGAACCGGTGGATGCCGCAATTCCGTACATATCCAGATTTAACAGGATTGACTCACCTTCAATACCTTCAAAGGAGATATTTATATTGTTGGGTAATCGATCAGCTGGATGACCATTCAAAATTGTATCCGGAATCGTAACGAGTATTTTTTTTATAAATTCATTCCTTAATGTCGTTTGCCGTTTTGCTTCGTTTTCCATAATGTCAAGCGCCAATTCAACCGCTTTACCGAAACCGACAATTCCAGGAACATTTTCCGTTGACGCACGGCGCCGTCTTTCCTGGTCTCCGCCATGGATTAAAGGTGTAAGTTTGCTACCTTTGCGGATATACAATGCTCCGATGCCTTTGGGACCGTAGAATTTGTGTCCCGAGACGCTGAGAAAGTCAACGTTTAGTTCATCGACATTTACCTGGATATGACCAAATGTTTGGACGGCATCGGTGTGAAATTTCACACCATGTTTGCGGGCTATTTCACCGATCTGGCGAATTGGCTGAATGGTGCCGATTTCATTATTGGCGTGCATAATGGTGATTAGAATTGTATTTGGACGAATCGCTTTTTCCAACTCTCCTATCTTGACGATTCCGTCATTGTCTACAGGCAGATAGGTAACGTCATAACCGTTTTTTTCGAGATATTTACAGGTATACAAGACCGCATGATGCTCGATTTGAGAGGTGATAATATGATTGCCTTTGTCTTTCAATGCCTGTGCGATCCCTTTGATTGCAAAATTATCACTTTCGCTGCCACCACTGGTAAATACAATCTCTTTCGGATCAGCGCCGATTGAGTTTGCCACTATGGTTCGGGCATTTTCGATGGCATTTCTTGTAATTCTGCTAATGGAATAGATGCTGGAAGGATTACCGTAATTTTCATGGAAATACGGCAGCATCGCATCGATTACTTGTAGATCGGTCGCTGTTGTGGCAGCGTGATCAAGATAAATCGTTTTCATTTTTACTGATTTTCTCCATAATGAGGTGTGGATAAATATTTTTTAACCATGTCGGCTAGTGTATAACCGGCCAATGTATTGGAAATGGTGCGTTCAAGTTCAGCCCAGATGTCGCGTGTGATGCAAAAACCGGAACGATCACAGACACCGGGAGATTCGACGCATTCCGAAGGTGACAGAGGCCCCTCGAGAATCCGGATAATGTCTTTTAATGTGATCTCGGCTGGTGATTTTGTCAGGTTATAACCACCGTGAGCACCACGGAGGGAGTGAATCAGATGGGCGGATTTTAATGGGGGAATTAAATGTTCCAGGTAGCGTACGGACAGGTTTTCCTTCGCGGCAATATCTTTCAGCAACATCGGACCCTTGCCATAATTCATGGCCAATTGAACCATCAAACGTGTTCCGTATTTTCCCTTAGTTGAGATGCGAATCATTTGGTTTGTTCTTGTTTCATTTTTAAATCCTACTATTCCTAGTAAACAGATAGGAATATAAAATAAAAAAATACCCAAATCAAGAAAATTGATTGGGGTACTTTAAACTTGTGATCCTAATCAGATGATCAGCGTATGATATCAATTAATTGCTGGAGCATCATAACTGCAACAAATTTATTTCCTTTGTCGCTCAGATGTACTCCGTCATAAGTGAGAATTCCTTTTTCAGCATTAGCGGGATTATTAACTGACAGATAGGATTTGAATTCCTTCCTTAGATCAATCAGCATAAGGTTTTCTTTGTTGGCGATGTTTCGGCTAATCTCCGCATATTGATCCAGTTGCAGATCTAGTAGATTGCTGCCATCTTTTTTCTCACCGACAACTGAAGGTGTGCAGAGAACGACGTCTGCATTGATGGCCTTGAGTTGTCTGATGATTCGGTGCAGGCCAGCCTCAAAATCCTCCGCTGATGTTCCCGTATGGCCTGGCAGGATGGAGTGCCAGACATCATTAATGCCAATATAAATAACTACAATATCCGGCTGTTTCAATAAAACATCAGAATTTAACCGGGCTTCCAGATCAGGAACTTTATGACCACTGATACCGGCTCCGATTATTTCAATGTTCCGTTTGGGGAATTGACTGTTTAACTCACTTCGAATCAGTGTCACATAGCCGTTGGGTTTTACACCGAGTTCAGTGATTGAATCGCCAAAGAAAAGAATAGTATCCGGTTTGGGTTTTGTACAGTACGCCATAAAAATCAGGAAAATTAGAATTGAGGTTTTTTTCATATATTTAGATCACTGTTTGGGTCCATTCGCTTTTCAAACACCCCATGACAAGGAAATCACAATATTTTCCGTGATGATACATGGCTTCCCGAAGAACACCTTCTTTTTTAAAACCGATTTTTTCATAAATGTGTATAGCGGCGCGGTTATCTATAAAAACATGCAGCTGAATACGATGTAAATTCAGTGTATTAAACCCATATTCGACCATGAGCTGAGTGGCTTCCGTACCAAGTCCCTGTGACCATTTGGATTTGTCTAAGAGGGCAATATAAAAAATAGCTGAGCGGCTGACCGAATCAATCCGGAAAAAGGCAGTTTGTCCGATTGCTTTGTCAGTAGTCTTATCAGCAATTGTCAGGAGTAGTGCATTTCCGGAATTTATCTGTGCAACGATCCGATCACGAATCTGATCAACATTAGCCGGAAATGCCAGAAACAGGGTCTCCCGGACATCGGGATCGTTTTCACCCGGACAAAATAACAGTGCATCATTTGGATTAAACGACCGAAGGATTACATGCTGTCTGACAAGAAAGGTGTTATCATTCATTGTGTAGAATTTTTATTGCAGAGTATCGAATTTGATACACTCTTAAAAAGATAATCAGATTTTACAATCCCAGACATTAAAGAGAATGATGTAAAAAATAATTAGACTGAGAAGAATATATAGTCCGGTTTTAACACCTTGTGTTAGCCGGAAAGATTTTCTCTTTTTTCTGTGACTAGGCATCGATTGACTCCATCTTTAACATCCTACTAGCACTGTAATCTAACTATTCTGAGATTGTTAAGCAAAAATTTTGCTTTTTTTCTATGTGATTGGATAAAATGATCCAAAATGTTATCCATATAAATGCAAACAGGACCCCGATGAATATGCCGAACAACACATCAAAAGGATAATGTACTCCCACATATATGCGACTGAATGAAATTAGCCCGGCGATAGTCGCAAAATAGTATTTATATTTACGAAAGAAATAAATCAGGATTGCCATTGCACCGGTAATATTTGCGGCATGATTTGACGGAAATCCGTATTTTCCACCCCGTTTCACCAGGAGCCGAACATCTTCGAGTGAACGGGATGGCCGAATTCGTTTAAAACTTGGTTTTAGAATCCGGTAGCAAACCGGATCGGTCGTGGATACGGTCAGAAGCAACAAAATTGCTGCGATTCGGGCCCTTTTTTTTCCAAAAATGAGCAATGCGATCCATAGGACCAGAATAGGGATTATCCAGTTTGACTGATTGGTTATAAATGGCATGAGCCAGTCGAAAACCGAATTTGCCAGAGTATGATTAATGAAATAAAAGAGTTTTTTATCAAACTGGACCAGAGAGTAAAACATGGAATCAAAGATAAATGATTCTTATCAAATCTCAAACGATATTATTGATTGTCTGCAGATTCTTTAACGTCGTTATTGAAAAGATGTCGAATTATCTTTAAATTCAATCGTGAAAAGGGTGAAATAAGGAAAATGAATGAGTTTAATAACAATCCTGAAATCTAAGATACATCGCGCTATAGTAACTCAAACGGATTTGCATTACGAAGGCAGCATTTCGATTGATAGAGACCTTATTGAGGCAGCCGGGCTTCATGTTTACGAAAAAGTCCAGGTGCTGAATATAAATACCGGCACACGATTTGAGACGTATGTCATAGAAGGGAAACGAGGGAATCGGGAAGTTGGCATCAATGGAGCCGCAGCACGCTTGGCTCAAAAGGGCGATATGGTAATAATAATTGCCTATGCTCATATAGATGAATCCCAAGCCGCAACCTGGAAGCCCTCAATCATTACGCTTGATTCGGATAATAATCCCCGATAGCACTTTCTTATTCCCCAATTCGATTTATCGAACATCTTCCATTTTAGTGATTAATTTAAAAATAGTTGTAAATTAATGGCTAAGTTTTTACTAAGGGCTTGTCCAATTAATTATGGTTCTAACTGGAGAAAAAGACTTAAAAATCCTGACATTTTAATTGTCTCAAAGTGGTTTTAATCCGGCGATGAAACACACAATGAAAACAGCATTTCTAATACTTCTTACGCTTCTTTTGGTGCTTTTTATCCTTTTTGTTGATACCACATTTTATCATGTTCCATCGTTCATCAAGATCTATCGGGTCGAACGTGAAATTACGATTAGCATAATTGGGATTTTAATTTTATTCGGTCTTCAGGCATTTATTCGACGCAGAAAATATGATCTCAAGAAAACGTTACTTTCGGCCCATGCGTTAATAATATCCCTGTTTGTTT
Organism: bacterium; assembly: GCA_018824205.1. GTDB lineage: Bacteria > Fidelibacterota > UBA2242 > UBA2242 > UBA2242 > B118-G9. Next base: position 18,441 of record JAHJGX010000033.1, on the reverse strand, counting down.
TAGTCCTTCTTCCACAGATAATGTTTAAAAAATTCCTGGTTTTATGGGACGACAATCCCTTTCTGGCTGAATTCCCGATGATCTGGAATGCGGTGTCTGAATTCTGCGCGGTACTGACCGTTTCAATTCTGTTTCTAATTCTGATTTTTGTGAAAAAACTTCTGGATTACCGACCTAACCGATTTTCGAATTTTGAATATCGTCTGTTATTAATGATCATTATTTTTTCAGCAGTTGTATTCAATTTTATTGAAAATCGGTATACCTTTGAGCGTGTGTCTGTATTCCAACATGGATCTTCAGCTATTATTTGGATTGTCGGATTATTTTTACTTTTGATTACTTTGGTCATAAGTTTTTACAAATCATGGACCGATGTTTTAAATAAACGGGAGAAATATATTGGTTTTGTTTTGTCAATATTCCTTGTTCCGGTTGGACTGTACCTCCTTTTTTCAAATCTTCTGTTTCCGGTTTATGCTTTTAGTATCACCGTAAAAGGCTTTGTACTTTCAACGCTGGTATTTATTAATATTTATTCTTTAGCATCATTTATAGGTCTTTTATTTCGATTACCAACCGCATCAATTTATGACCGGGTCACAAGGGAAATCCTTTCCATTTCTCAGGTTAGCAAGATGATTAGTGACAAAGCCAGCGTCGATGCTGTATTTCAGACAATCGTGGAAAATGCCTGTTCACTGACTGCTTCCGATGCGTGTTGGCTGGCTATTGAAAACGAAACATCTGAACTCACACAAATAATGGCGTCGGTCCATTTATCAGAGAATGAACGGTCCCTGCTGAGCCGGCCCGAAGCTTGTTGTTTCGGGAATATTGTACGAAAATCCGGGGAAGCAGCCATTATATATAACATTAGTGAAGATGAACGTACTCTGCCGTTGCAGATGCTGAATTTAAATTGGAAATCAATGATTGCGGTGCCCCTGATTCAAAGCAATACCGTAGTTGGGGTTTTATATTCTGTAAAGAAACCGAGCTATGCATACGATGAAAATGATCTGATAACGCTGAAATCCTTCGCCATTCAGACGAATATTGTCTTGAGTTCATCGCCGATTATCAGAAGTCTGGATTCAAATTTACTTGTTAAACCCGCCGGCAATCAGGTCAGAGAATTCAATCTTGGAAATCTGTCTGTTATATTTCGAGATTCTGATAGTCAGGTTGTCGATAAATTCTCCATATCGGAAGATAGAAGTCTAATGTATCAAATCAACCATTCCGATAGCCAACTGGAATACAGAACTGAAATAAAGGGAGTTCTGAAAACACTGTTCACATTGGAACCGGATGGTAATAAAGCCTATTCCCAGGCAATTAAAATAATAACAAATGACTATCCAGAGGTCGGATTATCGGTTCTTTCATATACCCATTCAAAGCAGGAATTATCGGTATTTAATCCTGCGCATTTCCAATTGATGAGTATTCACACAAATAATGATAATAAGGATGTAAAAATCGGAGATTGTGAGATTTTCACTAATGATGACAATCTGCAGTACTTTCGGAGCACAATAGAACTTCAACATGAATTTATCGTAATAATCGGGTCTGCTGGAACAATTGAATTGATCGACGGAAACCGGTTAAAAAGCAGATTCAAATCCGGCAGCCGCCGGACACAGTCAGGCGGGAAGGAATCCGATATACAATGTTCGGAAATATTGAAAAAAATAATTCCTGAATCCAAACAGGGCTCAGGAACATTGTTTATTTTTAATTTTAAAGAATAAAAAATTTATTGGCGTTGATTTATGAATCGGCGAGCGGCTTGGTAATGTAGAGCAATGGCTCCTCTTCCAGATTGATTCGAAGAGCAGCTTTTAATTTACGGCCGTCGCCATCTTCAATAACCTCAACGATCGGGCGTACCGGGCGTAACCGGTTCACCGTAATGACGCGGGCAACCTCACCGGAACTAAGTTTGACAAGACTTCCAACGGGGAACATTGATACACTGTTTACCAGGCCACGGATGATTTTTACATTGAACTGTTTGGATTTGTTCTCAATAATTTTTTGAATGGCGTGGTAGGTAATGAAACCCTCGCGATAAGCGCGGCCATGGACTAACGCTTCAAATACATCAGCGATTCCAATTACTTTGGGAAATTCGTGGATTTCTTCTGCTTTTAATCCCTGTGGATAACCGGAGCCATCTTCCCGTTCCTGCTCCTCGTACGCCGTATCCACAACATAGGGGTAGTCTTTTTTCAGATGCTGTAACAATTCGTATCCATAAACCGGATGCTGCCGAATCTCATCGAATTCTGAAGGCGTTAGTTTTCCATGTTTAAAAAGAACTTTTGTCGAAACTTTTACCATTCCTACATCATGGAGTAGAGCAGCGAGAGTCAAGGAATGGAGTTTGTCTTTTTCGTATCTTACGCCCAATCCGATCTTTACCGCGAAAACACCAACATTGACCGAATGTGAAACAAACCAGGTCGCATAACGTTTCCGTTGGATTGCTTTCAGGAACAGAAATTCATGGTTTTCAATAGATTGACAGAAATCCGGGATGTCTTTGATTAATGGCGATGGATCGATAGGGATTTTATTTTTAATGTCATTGCCAATTTTTTCCATATGTCGATGGAAAACCATATAGAGTTTGGTGGAGAACTGTTCATCATCTGGAGAAAGTGGTTTCTCCCGTTTTTCCTGGAATTGAGCTGCCGGTTTATCCCTGGGTTCTAATGCCGATTTCAATCTTTCCAGCGTCGTATGATGGGTAGAAGGAGAAGACGCCGGTTGATTTGCCTGGTCCCTTTGCTGGTTTAAACCGGACTGTATCGCATTCCGAATGGCGTCAAGCCCGCTGAGTTTCCCCGAGTCAGACGGTTTCGAAGTCGTTGTAGTTTCTGATCGATGAGGTTCGGCAGGACCTTTGTTCACGTCCTCAAACGATCTCATAACATCTTTCATCCGTACCATAATAGTTTATCTCTCAGATTCTATAATTCCAGTGACTGTGTCCGCGTCAATAATATCCAGGTGCTTGCCAAATCCGATGACCAGACTTAAATCACAAATATTATTGATTGTACGCGGTGTGCCCTGTGAATAGTTGAATAATTCCTTATAGGCTTCTTCGGTAAAGATGGGAGTAGTTCTGCCGGCAATACCCAGGCGGTACTGGATATAAGATTTTGTCTCTTCATAGGAGAAGCGCCTTAGATGATATCTGACAGCAATCCGCTGATTTAATTGGGGAATTTTTTTAACAATATCATTCAATTCCGGTTGCCCGACCAGGAACAGCGTGAGCAGAAACCGGTCGTTCAATTGAAAGTTCAAGAGTAGACGAAGTTCTTCGAAGGTTTCGTAATCGCCGATTATCTGGGCTTCATCAACGATGATAATAGTATGCTTGCCATTCCGAACATTTTCAAATAAAAAGTCGTTAAGCGAATGCAGCATCTCAATACGCTTAGTGCCATCTGCCGTTATTTCCAGCTGATAGAGGATTTCCTGAACCAGTTCATTGGCACTCCAGCGGGGATTTGTCAGGTAGGCAATGTCAAACTGTCCCGATGATAATTCACTGACGATAGTGTGCATTAGCAATGTTTTACCGCATCCGTATTCTCCAGTCAAAAGCCCGGCTCCTTTTGAACCTTGGATTGAATAGAGGAGACGCATCAACGCCTCATCATGTTGCGCTGAATGGTAAAGAAACCTGGGATCAGGTGAATTCTCAAAGGGTTTTATTGTTAGTTTCCAGAATTCTGTATACATCTTAGGTAAAATAATACTTTTTATTGCATAATAAAATCAGTTTTTAACCGTCGTGATTTCTTCGCTCTTGAAAAATCAAAAACGAAACCACTGTGAAGAATATAATAATTCCAATGGCTAATGCAATAAAACTTTCAAAATAATCGCCTCGTTTCAGCAGAAGTGATAACAGCCCCATAACAGTTGTAAACATACACAAAGTAAATACAACAGATTTTGGGCGAAGTCCCAATGCTTTCAGCCGGTGATGAAGGTGGTCATTGCCGGCATATTCCAGCAATTCTCGGATCGAGTGGACTCTCCCGGTAACAATTCGCATGATATTGGTTAACAACAAATCTGTTATCGGAACAGCCAGCAGCAGTAGTGGAATAGCTAAATCTACGCTTTTGTGAATTCCCCAGTCACCATAAATAGCCAGTGCTGCCAGAGTGAAACCGATAATTGTACTGCCGGTATCACCTAAAAAAATGAGCGCCCTGTTTCCGATTCGAAAATTATACAAGAAAAATCCACTCACCGTTCCCATGAAGATCAGGCTTACGGTAAATACAAACTGATTACCAACAGACCAGGAAATTGCTGCACAAAAGAAGCTGATCACAATCGCTAAACCGCTGGCCAGGCCATCCAGGCCATCCAGAAAATTAACCGCATTTGTGATACCGATTATCCACAGGAATGTCAGAATAATAGAAAAAACATGCCAGAATGCCTGGTCGGGAATAAATGACAATGCGATTCCATGAAAGATTAATACTGCCGTAGCGAGGATTTGACCAATCAGTTTTATTATGGCAGGTAATCCCATTATATCATCCAGTAACCCAAAACCGGCAATAATTGTGATTGCCCAAAAAAGTCCCTGAAATTCAACTGGGGGATTTGTGTAAATATTCAGCGCCGAAACGAAAGTGATATATATTGCAATTCCACCGGTCCGGGGTGTGGGAAATCGATGATGATGGCGTCCTCCCGGCATATCGGTAATATCCATTATTATACCGAGTTTATAGAATAACGGGATGAGACCAAAACTCATCAGGAACGCAACAAAGAAATAATACAGAAATCCCAGATCATGCGCAAAAAACCAGTTTTTAAAAATATAGGGCATCAGCAGGGCCATCACGAAGGGTAGCACCAGGAGTCTGAAATATATGCGTTGTCTGTCTGTCATCATAGTTTGCTGAATGTTCGTTTTAGAAAATTATATACTAACTCTACTTCTAGATCTGTCATATCTGGAAATATAGGTATTGAAACCTGTCTTTTCCAAGCCGATTCAGTGTTTATTAAATTTTGTCCATTGAAATAAGTATGAATGGGTTTATAGACCGGTTTTCTAAGAGTAATTCCATACTCTTTGCCCAATTTTATCAACTCATCTGCAGTTTTCTCAGGATGTGAAATAATACACCGATAAAGATTTGATTGAAAACCGGAGTCCCGAACCGGAATCAGTATCCGGTCTCTCAGTACCGGTTTATATTGTGCGAGTATTTTTTTTCGTTTTGAAGTAAATTCCGGCAATTTATGAAATTGTTCAAGAGCGATTGTCGCCGTTATATCGTTCATTTTGGCACTAATTCGGGGAGTCAGCGTTTCTTTTTCATCATACTCACGGATATCTCTGATGTAATTTTCAACCGTTTTATCATCTGTAAAGATTATGCCGCCTTCACCGGCGCCGATCACTTTAGTTGCATAAAAAGAGCCGATGCTGATAGTTCCAAACATGCCGACAGGTCGGCCGTTTATCCGGGCGCCGATTGACTGTGCGATATCTTCAATAACCGGTATTCCAAGGTCGCTAATTTCCTGAATTCTGCCGGGTTGACCAAACATGTGAGGAAAAATAATGGCTTTGGTCTTTGGTGTTATTTTTCGTTTTACATCGTCAGGATCAAGGTTCCAGTATTTTGTTTCAATATCCGAGAAAACGGGGATACTGTCAACCGCTTTCACCGCATGCCAGAGCGCGGTACAGGTGTAAGCAGGAATGATCACTTCATTTCCAGATGATACCTTCAGTGCCTTCAAAGCCAGAATTAATGCGGTTGTGCCCGATGATACGGCAACACCGAAATTTTTTTCTACGAATTCAGCGAGTGTGGTTTCTAATTCCTGTACCCGTTCTCCCTGGGCAATATACCCGGAGTCTATCACTTTGCGGACAGCCGTGATCTCACGACTGGAAAAACTTGGCCGGTAATGTGGAACGATCATATATTGATAAATAATCTCAGTGATTGAAATGCCTCAGCAAAAGCGACCCTGGCCTGAACGCCTCTGAAATGGGCAGCCGATTGAGCCAGCTCAAGAATAGAGACGCCCATAATATTCGTTTTGTCTATTTGCGATTCGTGAGCTTCCAGGGATTCCATTTTTATATCCAGAAATTCTTTGCCGATATCCACAAAGACATTCGGTTGAAAATTCTGGGTAGTGGGCGTTTCATAAAGCAGTACGTTTCGGATATAGCGGGTTGCGGAATTTGTAATTGCGGCAATATGCCGGTGATCCTGGTGTGTGTCATCGGAATAGTTAATAAAGATACTATCGGGTTGAGTTTTTTTTATAATATCCTCAACCTTCATAATTGCCTCTTTATGAACCTCCAACTCCGTATCGATATAACCACCCCAGAATATATCTTTGGCATTCAATATTTTGGCAGCATTGACCTGTTCTTTTTTACGAATTTTACCAATACCTTCGGCATTTCCATCGGTTGCAATGAACATGAAAATATTATGGTCATAGGAAGCATATTTTGCCAGAGTACCTCCACAACCGATTTCAATATCATCCGGGTGTGCTCCGATTGCTAGAATATTCATTTTTTTAATGGATGCAGTCGTCATCGGATTCCTCCTTCAATTAAGCTGCGGGCATTGGGTCCTTCGTTAAAAAGTAAATCCAATACAGACAGATGGCTGATAAAATTGCCGTGTAATTGCTGATACTCAGGATGTTCAAAGTTTTGGAAAATTAGTTTGAGTTTATTTTTTAGAAATAAGTCGGTCTTAAGATAATTATGTCCGCCGGCACCTGACAAGTATGTATCTGCCTGCATCATCTTGGTAATCAGAATCAGCCGATCATCGGGACCGATATCTGCGTTTTTTTTTAACCCATCTATTTCCGATGCAACGACGAGAGGAGTTTTGATGGCGAGTTTCTCTAAAACCCACTTGATTCCGGCTAAGTTAAATTCAGCCAGGCTTTGCCAATCCCGGTCATATAATTGTTCAATATCAGGCATAAATACATGGTAATATTGTGATTTTCCATAGTTGGTTTTGATCGCTTGAATGTGTTTATGCTGCCAGTTTGATTGGCTGTTAATTTGAACTTCGTTGATTGATTGGCCGAACTTGTGTATAACCGGAACGGTCAGCCACTGCATTCCGGCTACGGTTTTTATCCGGTTACGGTTTTGCCATTCATTTTTTTTAAACTGAACATTGTCAAGAATGATAAAAACATCGGCTTGGATGATTTTGGCGATATAGCCTAGCCAGGGGAAGGTTTGCGGTTGATGAATGGCGCAAATCATATTATTCGCTTGATTATTGTATTTTGATGAATTATTTTGAAGCCGAATACTTGAATATGCATTAATTTGGAGGATATATGGGTACTATTATTAAAAGCTGCATAACATTAGCGGTGATTTCATTGATCCTGGGGCTTGTATCGCGATTCACGATGAAACCGTTTTTTGTTGAAGCGCAGGCTTATCTGCAATTTGCAAATTTCTGTTTTTTGGCATCTATTACATTTTTACTTTATAAGATAGCTTATAAAACAGAAGATTAATTCTGATTTTAATATTTTTTAATAAATATTGGATTGGTGACTAAAGTTATCCAGTCACGACTTCCTGCGTAAATACGGTAATAGTCCATTGTATCCGGTAGACGGTCCTGATCCACATACCACTCATCAATTGAATTATACATCTGATACGTTTTAACCAGTTCCGTATTTTTATACAGGAAAATAGTTATCGGTTCTGAGCTTTTTACAATTGAATGTATCTGAATGTGAATTGCCACCGGCGGGGAGGACAGCATCAGTGTTTCGCCGATAAAAGCATTCCGCTGAGTAGCCATATCATAGGCGGCAAAATCGTCTAATAGGATTTTATTCCCGGTGAAATCACGGGTAGCATAGGATCTGCCAGATCGTAGTGCTTCATAAACCCCTTCCCGGTTACGCTCTTTTGCGAAAATAAATGTATTAGTGGCTGCAACCTGATTGAGTTCGTTGCTTTCTTCAAAGTCCAGCTCACCAATCGCGTAAACTGGTTTTTTACGATAGCCTTGGCAATACTCATCAAGCGCGATATCCCATAATCCGCCGGGACGGCCAATTGCCCGCATGCCTTCCCAGAAAATAGCGAAGCCGGTATAATCCTGAGTTTCCGTAATTAAATGGGGATATGAATCGGTCTCAATTTTAATCGATTGTGAGAGAAGCGGGATTTTTACCGGTCTGACTATGGAACTAGATACTTCCGGGTGAGCGTAGTAAACCAAACCGTTATTTTTATTAACATAGTTAATCAATTCCTGAAATGGACCGGCACCCTGATTTTTGTTATACTGATCGTACTGGTCCGGCAGGAATGGAAATTCAGTATAAAGTATATAAGCAAAGATAAGGGTCAGGAAAAATGCTTTCCAACTGAAGCGGTATTTTTTTCGTTTTCGCCGGGCAACATGTGCAATATCGTGACGGCGGCGGGACCGTTTGATAATTGAGAAAAATGTAATAATAAACAGTATCATGTACAGGGCAACTATCGAGAAATACATAAAATTAGCGGAGACGTATTTCATGATGTCGCCGGAAGGCTTTTTATATCCTAGTCCGCCATTGGGGATAGACGGTATATTTTTAAAAGCGTCGACGCTGTTAAAACCGAAGACGAGCATATGCGTGTGCCAGTTCCGCAGGGTAAGGTTGTTATACATTGGTGAACCTTCCCAGAAATAGTATGGAACCGCTTCGATGCCCGGAATAAAGATTATATCCGGAAATATCCGGTTGATCTGATCAATTTCCTGGAGATAATTTTCGACTCCGTATCGGGCAATTGAGTTTTCCTGAATGGATAGTTTAAGAAATTTCTGAAAAGGTGAAATCCCATAGGATACTTTCATATTGTCATGATCGGTGATGATAGCAACATCAAGTCCGTAGGAATTGGCAATGCCGGCCAGTTCGCCCATTGTATAAGAACCACCGCTGACCTGAGAGTCAAAGTGGATCCCCGCTTTCAGGCGATGGTAATTCCGACTATTCTGCGCATGAACTCCCGCGAAGGGAAGCAAAGCAGTCAAAAATGTAATAATCCAGTATCTCATCATTTTTCAATAGTTGTTATAAATAGTTAATACTCTGTTAATATAATGGTTCAATGAATAAAATTCCGCATTTTTTATATTTTTTATTCCAATATCTTGACGTTTTTCCCTGTTTTGACCCAGATAAAGTATTGATTCCGCTAATTGTTGATGGTTACGTGACTCAATTAAAAGGCCGTTTTCTCCGTGATGAATAATCTCTGGAACTCCGCCGACCCGGGTTGCAATAATAGCGAGACCACAGACCATTGCTTCAACTAAAACTCTCCCAAAACCCTCGTTAATGGATGTTAAAATAAAAACATCATTTTTGGCCAGGAGTTCAGGGATGTCGGTCCGATATCCAAGAAAATTCACCATTTCGAGATTATTTTTGCGGACAAAATCTTCAGACTCTTGTCTTAATTCACCGTCTCCAACTATGTTCACATGTAATTTTATATTCGATTGCTTGACAATTACCAAAGCATCCAATAGCATCTGGAGATTTTTAATAGGGACTATCCGACCGACCCATATTAATGACAGGGAATCTTCCGGGGGATTTAAAATGTTGCCGGATGGTGACTTTTGAAACGGTTCCAGTTCTACACCGCATGAAGAGACGATAAATTTTTCCGGTCGGGCAATTCTTTCTGTAATATGATCCCGGCGACCGGCTTCTGTAAGATTGAGTATTTTATTTGTATAGCGGGCTACGAGTTTTTCAAGGAGTATGAACGTTTTGCTGATTAATCGGTTGTAATAACCATAAAAAATGTGGCCATGGGGAGAATGGTAGATTTTTCTTATTCCACAAAGATGGCCGGCCAACCGACCCAGAAGACCGGCTTTGGATGAATTTGTGTGCAGAATATCGGGACGGAATTTTCGGAAAATATTGACAATCTGAATCAGGGCAACAATATCCCGTATCGGATGAAGGGACCGAATCAGTGAATTAACATATTGCAGTGAAAAGTTGTTATCATGAGCGTATTGAACCGGATCCCAAAAAGGTTCTACCGTTTTTCCGGAAATCAAAAGAACTGTGTATCCGTTTTGACTTAATCCGGCAGCCAGCTGCATAGTGAGTTCCGCTGAGCCACCACGGTCAAGCCGGGTAATGACCAGGGCGACTCTTTTTGAATCTTTGGTTAATCTAGGCAAGTTCGTTGATAACTTTTTGGACGGTGGCCAGAATTTTTTGATTAATCTGGGCATGCGGTGGAATGAGTAGCAGGTGTTCTGCCAGATACGTTGCATTGGGGTACGGATCATCTCCGGCTTTGTTAAATTCAGGAAATATATTGTGCAGTGGGTGATCGTACAGAGTAGTTGTTTCAAGACCGGTTTGTTTTAATCGTTCAATGATTAATGATCGTTTTTCCAAATCCTCCACAATGACAGGAAATTGATTGAAAGCCACCCTTGAGCCGTTCGGGATCAAGGGTATTCTTATACCATTTTTTTCCTTGAAAATCTCAAGCAGACGAAGACCGTTTTCCACTCGCTTTTGATCCAGATATTCAATCCGTTTCCACAGATTTATACCCAGGGCAGCCTGCATTTTCGTGTATTGAAAAGAATCAAAATGGGTGTGTAAAGTCGTATATTTAAATTTTGCGACAATCGGATTTAACAGGGTATAGGTAAATGGCCGTACTGCCAGACTGAGTGCGATAAACTTGATGAACATGATGAATTGTGAATGAGCTGGAAGAGATGTCAATTCACCGATATATTTTTCGAACGAATCCGCCAGATCTTTATTGTTCCAGGTAATAATTCCACCAGCGAGAGTTGATACATTCTTACCGCGATTCAGGGAATAAAATCCAAAAGGGGCCCGGGTTCCAATATGTTTTCCTTCAACAGTGGAACCTAACGCAGAAGCTCCATCTTCAATGACGAAAACATCGGTATCTTTTGTCAATGCAAGTAGTGAATCAACTTCACAGGGCAAACCAAACATGTGGATGGGCATTACAGCCAGCGTCTTCGAATTCAGTTTCTCCTTTACTTTAGTTACATCCAGATTAAAGGTTGCCGGATCAATGTCGACTAAAACGGGTTTTAAGCCTTCCGCATCGATAGGAAGAAGGAGGGATGGTGCTGTATAGGCCGGCAGGATTATTTCCACCTGCTCATCCCGTTTTCGCAGGTCTTTCAGTATTTTATAAATGATGAAATTTGCAGTTGTGCCGGAATTAACAAAGGCGATGTTTTCAACATTAAAATAGCCTTTTAGAATTCCACTAAATTTTTTGACCACTTTTTTACTGCGAAACAGACCTAGTTTGGCGAAAAACAGGTCAGAAAACCGATACGGAGTACCGGCGGTAGGCATCAATATATTCATCGTTTATTTCTCCAATACAGTGAGGTAGCCCTTAGCAAGGAAAGGATTTTTTGAACCGAGTGGTGTCAGACTTACCAGATTGACATTTAATTCTTTAACGAGTGGTTTAAATTGCTTCCATTTATAGGCGAATACCGAAAGTGAATTGGTGAGCCGGTTCATTTTATAAATAACTGATATAGCGGGATTGTAGGCATTGCGATAATCAAAAATGATGTATTTCCCCTTTTTACATACGCGATGTAATTCTCTAATCAGGGACTCGATTGTTGTTATGGGCGTTATATTCATTAGTGTATTTTTGCAAAACACTGCATCAAACGTATTATCGGCAAAAGGTAAGTGGTAGGCATCCCCCTGAATGAATCGATCCGGATTTTGACCATTATCCATAAAAACGAGTTTGGCATTTTCCAAGGACGCAAAATCCATATCAACGCCAAAAGTCGAAAACTGTTCAGGATAATCGGCTGCGGCTTCGAGCAGAAATATTCCGTTTCCACAACCAACATCGAGAATTTTTCCATGGATATTTTTCAGAATTTTATGGGTCTCGGTCCGGACAATTTTTGATATAGAAGTCTGAAAAGCCTCCGGCCGAAATGATCTTTCCAGGTTGAGTTCTTTCATAAATAGGGCAATACTTTTTTACTGATTATTTTCCAGTCAAAATAATGTTGGGCGCGTTCCAAACCATAATCACCAGTCCGTTTTCTAAGTCCAGGTTCGGAAATTAATAATTCAATTGTCGTTGTTATCGCATTCATATCAGTACCATCGATAATATAACCTGATTTTTGATTATCTACCGCATCATAAATTCCGCCGAAATTACCGGCGATTACCGGTTTTGCGCAGGCCGATGCTTCCAGGAATACAATTCCGAATCCCTCATAATCACCTTTTAACTGTTCATTCTCAATGCTTTGGCGATTTAGCAGAATGAAGACGTCTGACAGGTTGTAGAATTTTGGCAAATCTACGTCAGGTACATATCCCGCGAATATCACCTGTTCACTGACATCAAGTTTGCTCACAAGAGTGCGAAGCGAAGCTTCCTCACGTCCCTTCCCGACGATAATGTAGCGGATTTCGGGATACTTCACACGCAATTCAGAGACAGCACGAATGACATAATCGTGTCCTTTGCGTTCATCGAGGCGGGCAACTGTCAGAAGGATAAATTTATCATCCAAATCGTACTGCTTGATTAATCCCGTATTTTTCTCTATTGGATAAAACCGGGAAGTATCAACGCCGGGCGTGATGATTTCGAATTTATCTTCAGGGATCCCGATTGCTAAAAATTCTTCCATGGTAAACCGGCTGTTAGGAATGATTTTTTCGGCATTTTCAAGAAACGATTTGATGCTTTTCATCAGCAACGGTTTATTTCCGAAACGATATGTTTCCGACCCATAGACGTAAATAACATAGGGAACGTTAAATAGTTTTTTCATGGTCCAGCCGGTGATTCCTGATGAGAGAACCTGTCCGCAATGAAGAATGTCAAATTTGTGCCTGATGTGCAGGAGAATTGTCCAGAATGTATGCAGCAAGCCCTTTAATAATTTTGCTTTTGTCGTATTCTGAGTGGGTATTTTCCGACGAATAATGTTCAGTGAAGAAGTTTTATCAAACTCCTGCCAGCCACTATCTTTAGGAGCGAGAATAAGACATTTCTCTGGCGGGAAATTTTGCCATATTTCGTTGAAATATGTCGCAATTCCACTGACTACCGGTGGAAAATCTCCGGGAATCAGCAGGGATTTTCGATCAAACATCCGATTCTTTCAATGTGATATATCCAATAACATACCCGGTTAAATATAAAACCAAACTGAGCAAATAAAAAAGGCGGAGTGTCAAAAAGGTTTTTAGTAAACGTCCGATATATGAGAATATTCTTGTTATGAGCGAACGCTTTTCGGAGACTTCGTCGCCATGTTGGGTTGTCAATTCAATAACGAACTCCGGATAGAATTTATTGACATAAGCGGCCATTTTTCCATTTCGATAGAACTGTTTGACGAATTTTCGGAAGGTTTTAGGAGGGAGATGATGGATATAGACATTTGGTAATACCACTACCCGGTAACCGGTATTTCTGATTTCCTGACGCAGATAAGGGTCCAGACCACGGGGAATAATTTCGTTTTCGCCACCAACTTCCAGAAAGATTTTTCTGGGAATGATACAACAGGGATGTTCTGCCATGTCGCTATCGATAATTTTATCGACCATTGGCGAGGTCCTGCGAGGAAGCTCCTTCATGACTCTTTTCACGAAAAAGGATGCATTTTCGGGAACGAGATTCGCAACACCAGCCATGCCAATATCACTGTGTTGTTCGATTTGATTCACCATTATTTCGAGTAAATCCGCATGTCCCAGTTTAGTATCATCATCAAATGTGACGATATATTTTCCTTCTGCGACCTGGGCACCGCAATTGATTGCCCGGCCCTGGCGGGTATCGCCGATGATAACGATAATTTCAAAATCCTGGAAAGTCTGTTGTTTCAATTGTTCGAAAAGTGAGGGCAACAGACCGTCACGAGTGGCATCGGCCGTTGGAATAATGATACTGACAAAGGGTTTTAAAATATGATCTTCCCGATGAATCTCAATCCGGCCTGTTGATTCGCCATTCGGATATTTCACGAAAGGACGGTCAATGCTGCCGGTAAGGGTTTTGTAGATCATAATAAGTCGGACTTTAATATTTCGGTAATTTTATGGCTGGCGTTCCCACCTCCAAAAATTCTACTGTCGGAATGGATTTCGGTTTGTTTTTCAAATAGCAGACCTGGTAATTTGTCAAAGTCGCTCCCAATCAGTTTTGCCCAGCCGTTTTCAACCAGTTCTACCCATTCAGTTTCACCCCGTAAGACAATGCAGGGAACACCGGCAAAATAAGCCTCCTTCTGGACGCCGCCGGAATCGGTAATGATGACACGCGCATGTTTCTCCAGTACAATCATCTCCTGATATGAGACGGGTTCAACCAGTCTCAGGTTTTCGGAATTGACCGCAATATTGAAATTTCTCATCAGGTTTCGGGTACGTGGATGAATAGGGAAAAGAATAAGTTCGTTTAAGTTCTCTAAAGTGCTGATAAGTGCCCTTAAGATGATCGGATCATCAGTATTTTGGGGACGGTGAACAGTCGCTAATATGAATTCTTCAGACTTCAATTGAAATTTGCTCAGAACCTTATCTTTATCAATTCGCGATAAATTGAATAAAAACGAGTCGTACATTACATCGCCGACATTATATACACCATCAGTTTGTCCTTCTTTTGCTAAATTATTAACGGCGGTTTGCGTTGGGACAAACAGATATTTTGATAATTTATCCGATACAATGCGGTTAATTTCTTCGGGCATATTGCGATTGTAACTCCGTAAACCGGCTTCAATGTGAGCAACGGGAATATGCAGTTTTGAAGCTGCCAGCGCTCCGGCAATTGTTGAATTGGTGTCACCATAAATCAGCACTATGTCTGGTTTCAAGTCAATCAGAATATTTTCAATTGCTACTAACATTTTTGCGGTCTGCTCACCATGATTTGCGGAACCACTACCAAGATTATAATCCGGTTCAGGGATTGATAATTCCTGAAAAAAGGTCTCAGACATATTCTTATCATAGTGCTGACCCGTATGGATCAGAATTTCAGAAAAGTTTTTTCGGATTTCTCTGGAAACCGGCGCGCATTTGATAAATTGTGGACGGGCACCGACGATGGTACAGATTTGTTTCATATTTTTTATCGGTTTTGATTTAACCATAGACTAAAAACAAGCAATGACCATATTTGATACTGGAAGTCTCTTTTATTACTGTAATGGTCATTGAGCAAATTGCTTAAAGATTCTTGGTTAAAATAGTCGCCTAACTTCTGTTGATTAAATGATTCCCGGCAATAATCAGCCAGATCATTTTTCAGCCATTCTTTAATTGGAGGGCTGAATCCCTGTTTTGGTTTTTTTATAATTGATTTCGGCAAATAGTCGCTCATAACCTTTTTTAACAGATATTTGGTGGTATAACCCTTTATTTTCATATTTACAGGAAGACTGGCGGCAAATTCGACGAGCCGATGATCCAGGAACGGAACCCGTACTTCAAGGGAATGACCCATGCTCATACGGTCAACTTTTACTAAAAGATCGTCCGGGAGATAGTATTGTGTCTCGAAACGGAGGCTTTGGTTGATGGCATCCTGCTTATCGGAATAGCAATCATCAATGATTTTGTAAACTTGATAGTCCAGATAGTCATTGTATAATTCAGGTTGCAGTAAATTTTTCATCAGATTAGGGTTAAAATTTGTTACCCAGCGTTTATAAGTGGAGGAATATCCATTGACAATATCATTTAAAATTCGTGCAACAGATGACAAAAAACCGTCTTTCTGTTCAGTTGATTTTAACTTTGAGAAGACATTTTGTGATAAGAAATTCTGTATTCCGTTGGGCAGACTGTAGAACCGTTTTAAAATAGTCATTACCCGTTGCCGTTCATAGCCGGCAAAGAGTTCATCTCCACCATCACCGGAGAGTGCTACGGTGACATAATTTTTGGTAAATTCGGAGAGAAGATAGGTCGGAATAGTTGAAGGGTCAGACATCGGTTCATCTAACAAAGCCGTAACTTTTGGGAGTAAATCCACCATACCTGGTTTGACAACCTTGGTGTGATGTGTGGTATTTAACTGTTGTGCTACAATTGATGAAAAAGGAAGTTCATTATATTTTGATTCGACGTCGAATCCGATGGAAAAGGTATGCAATTCCTCTTTCAAGTGATGTTTGGTAATGAAATATGCAATAGTGCTGGAATCAATTCCTCCACTGAGAAATGAACCCAGAGGAACTTCACTCATGAGTCTGATTTTAATGGCGTCATACAGAAGTTCTTCCAGCTGGTTACAGGCTTTTATTTCGGTAAGATTATTATTTTCCAGATAATCATAACTCCAATAGGAACGGATAGTGATTTTATTGTTTTGAATAAGTAAATAATGACCGGGCTGTAATTTCTTTATCTTTTGATAAATTGTTTTTGGTGCCGGAATATAATTAAACGTTAGAAAATCAAATAGTGCATGGTGATCCAATGTTTTATCGATATCACCGTATGCCAGGATGGATTTAATTTCCGAAGCGAAGATAAACTTCTCTTCATCTTCATAATAAAAAAGCGGTTTTATTCCGAGCCTGTCCCGGGCAATTAACAGTGATTGCTTAACTGAATCCCAGATCGCAAAGGCGAACATACCGTTTAAATCAGCAAAAAGATCAGTTCCCTTTTCCTCGTAATTATGCAGGATGGATTCCGTGTCGGTTTTAGTCTTGAACCGGTGACCTTTTTGTTGAAGTGTCTTGCGAAGATGCTGGTAATTATACAGTTCACCATTGTAAACAATGTGGATTTGTTCGGTTTCGTTACTGATTGGTTGGTGACCACCAGCTACATCGATGATGGATAACCTGCGCATGGCGATACTGACATGGCCATCGATGTAATAGCCGGAATCATCAGGACCGCGATGTGTCATTGCATCATTTGCCCGCTGAAGCATGGCGGAATCAACAGATCTGGATTTGTCTTTATATATTATTCCGGTTATGCCGCACATAAAGTTTTCTCAATGACTTTCATAATATTTTGAGCTGTATGGTCCCAGGTTAAGTTGTTGATGATGAATTTCCTGTGAGTGACTTTAATGTTATTTTTATTGTTTGAAATATTAGTGATTCCATTGATTAACGACGGGACATTTTCCGGTTCAACAAATTGAATACTATCTTGTGGCGAAAGGATATTAGTAAATGCCTGCAATTGGCTCGTAATTACAGGACGATTACATGACATATAATCCATTATTTTCATGCCAATTCCAAAAACATTTGTTTTATAAACGGCATAACAGATGTCAAAAGAATTAATATAAATATTAGTCTTAGAGTAAGGGATATATCCATTGAATGTAATTTTATCTGTTATACCAAGTGTTTCAGATAGATTTTTCCATTGATCCAGCATATATCCGTCACCAACGATCATAACATGTATGTTGGGAATTTTATCTGCGAGGCCAGGTACTGCCTTGATTAGTGTATCAATATCATGGTAAGGATAACAACTGCCGATGAAACCAATAATAAATTTTGATGTATTTGTCCCGGTTTTTTTTCGGCATTCATCTTTATTCATTGGGTGAAAAATATTAGTATCCGTTCCGTTTGGGACGACTGTTATATTGTTGCAATGAATCTTTAGAAGGTGATTTAATGAGCGCTTAATTTCATCGGAAACGGAAATGATGTGTGTCGCTGCCTGGAAGTTCATTTTTTCAAGTAATCTGGTGAAATAATATGCCGATCGCGAATAATTAAAATCTTCCATTTCTTTTAAAAGTACGCCGTTAACCTCAATAAAAAGAGGAATGTTAAATATTTTTATTAAGAGAGGTAGAAATATATTGTAAGACATTTCTCGCGAATAAATAATAATTTTTCCCGTCTTAAGATAGATACGAAATATTTGCAATGTACTGGCCAGATAAAAGTAGAACCACTTGATGATTCGTAACTGACTGGTTTTGATAAAAATGGTTCGAATTCCATGAGCAATGTCTATGTTTTTATCATGATAATTTGGTGCAATCAGGGTAATGTTGTTATGGAGTTTTATAAGAGAATCCAAAACTTCTTTGACATGAATCGTGCCGCCGATTTGCTGGGTAAGATCATTTTCGCAGATGTAGATGATCGGAATGGATTTTTTCAACATCTATAAATATTTCATATGGCTTTTAACGATATTTTTTATATCGAAATTATTTTCGATTGTTGAGCGGGCGTTGTTTTGAATATCCTTAATTTCCTTCACTGATAACTGCTTCAAATAGTTTATTGTTTTTATCAATTCTCCAATAGT
>JAHJGX010000271.1 GCA_018824205.1 bacterium | reverse complement strand
ATTCGGTTCCGGAATAAAGTCCTGAACATAAGTCTCGATGGATCGGGCGAATGGATTGAAAGTAATAATTTAGGCAATCATCAGCGCTATAATGTTGGGCTAGCCTATGAATATCAGTGGCTGCCTGATGACCGGTTAGCAATGCAATTGGGTTCATCAGCTTACTTCTATTCCGGTTGGGGCGGAACAATTATGCCGGGTTTTGATCTGCGCTATCGGATTTCATCAAAAATCCTCTGGCATAGTTCAATTGGTCGCGCCTTCCGTATACCCACATTCACCGAACTCTATTATACAAGCCCCTCAAATAACGGTAATCCGGATCTGAAACCGGAAAAGGGCTGGACGATGGAGCACAACCTGAGTTGGCAGAAACCTGATTTGACTGCCCAACTGGGGTTATTTGTTCGACAAGGTGATGAACAGATTGACTGGATCCGACAAACGGATACCGATCCGTGGCAGGCGCTAAATATTTCCAGAATTTTAAGTTATGGTTTTGAAACATCAATAGGATTTTCAATGAAAGGATTTTATATAAACACACTATCCCTGTCCTATTGTTATATCCATACCGAAAAGTTCAATTTCGAACACGAGTCAAAGTACCTTCTGAGTTCCCTGAGGAATCAGATGATCCTGTCGCTTACTCCGCTCGATTTTTTAGGTATTAAACAGCAATGGAAAGTCCGTTTCGAAGACCGCTTAAATTATCAAAACCACACAATTATCGATACACATTTATCCAGAAGGTTTAACCATCTTACACTCAGCCTGACAATTACAAACCTACTGGGCAGCGATTATGTTGACTACTCCGGCATCCCAATGCCCGGGCGCTGGATAACAGTCGGTCTGAAATATAATCTGTTTTAATTCAAATTGTGTAACACATTTCCATTTAACGGATTGAGCGAACAGTTATCCATCCAATTCAGCGTAAATATTGTATCATCATCTAAAACTGTTATCTTAAACTATGACAACCAAATTTTAAATTAAACAAACAATCTGCTGACAATCGCGAACTCTTCCAATGGACTGGACATTCTGGTATAAACTGTTTCTCAGCTTTCTGGTTGGCGGGTGCTGGGTTACCCTGACGACCACCATGGCTGAAAAATTCGGCAGTAAAATTGGCGGTCTACTGGGAGGAATGCCCTCCACTATTGTGGTATCGTTGCTGTTTATCGGTTTAACCCAGAATGCCGAAGTGGCTTCACAGGCAACCACGATTGTGCCGCTCGCCCACGGATTCAACACGTTCTTTATTCTTGTATTTGTGCTAAGTATTCCCAAAGGATTAAAACTGGCCGTTCCGGTATCACTTCTGACCTGGTTCATATCAGCGATCCTGCTGATCCTATTAAATATTAGCCGTTACTGGATTTCGCTGGGGGGTTGGCTGGTATTTTTAGGCTTCGCATATATTCTAATGGAAAAAATAATGCGGATCGATTCTCATGGCACTGTGGCAATTGTATACAGCACCGGCCAGATTCTTTTCCGGGCAATTTTCAGCGGCAGCGCCATTGCGTTCGCGGTTTTAATGGGCAAACTGGGCGGACCACTCTTAGGTGGTATTTTCGCCACTTTTCCGGCCATGTTTCTCACGACTCTGATAATTACTCACCGTTCCGGCGGGGCTGAATTTTCCCGGGCCACGGCCAAATCTCTGTTGATCAGTGGATTAATTAATGTCATTTTATATACGATATTTGTTCGCTATTTATTCCTTACAATCGGCCTGTTTTGGGGAACAGGAGTCGCGTTGTTGATCTCAGCCGGTACCGGCTATCTGACTTATTTGTTCATGAAGGCTAAAATCTCATAAAAGACATAAAATAGAGACCTTACCCGCCAAAATTATACACAAAGGACAGCCATGGAATCGGGAAACCCTCTTCGAGGATTTCCAGCATGATAATCGCACCTGCATCCACGGCAATATGTTCTCCAAAAAAGCGCAGGGCGATACTGAACGGCTGGAAACCCATATCGAAATTCTCACCGGTAATAATCCAGTTTTCAGATACAAAGGAAATGCTATTGGAGAGACGTATATTTCCGCCCCAGACAAAAATCGGATGTTTCGCAAATTCAAATTCCTTATTCCCCGCATCATTCTCATTATAGGTATACCCTAACCCTATTCCGGCCGTGAAGCACTTCTCTTGTGTTCCGTAGGTCCCGGTTGCAAAAGCAAGCCCGGTGGAGAACTCGCCGCCGAAATTCATATACAAAAATCCGCCGGACAGCGCAAACATCTCCGAAATTTCCGTCCCGTAGCGTGGCGCCACGAACAGCATCTGCTCGCCCAATCCGACGCCGGGTAATACGGAAATTCCCGCCATAATACTTATATGATCGGTCAGTCCATAAGCAACTCCGGGGAAAAACACATAGTAATCCGTGAAGTAGCCTTCTCCTTTTCTTAAAGGACGACCGGTAGGCGCAAATAACAGACGCGTATAATTGGGATCAAAGCGGTGAAATCGCCCTTCCACCATCCGCCCGCGGGTAACGCTGCGGGTAGCAATTGTTGATTTCGGCATCGTTATTTTTATTCCTGCAGATGTTATAAAGGTAACGGTATCCGCATCTTCGCTGACAATCGTACCCCTTAAAATCGATCCGTCAGACAGTTCCAGGGAAATCAGCGAGTCCGCAACGGTTTCCTGGGCCAGCGCCTGAGGGGAAAACCCCAGCACCAACCAAGCAAATAATAAGCAAAATAAAACTTGTTTTCTCATTGTAGTCCTCAAGTTGATAAGTTTAAATATTGATTAGGGAAAATCAGGAAAAAATATAAGGTTTTCAAAGAAAGTTGAAAGCCGAGGTAATTGCCCGGATCCATAGATTTCACACAGAAGGCACCAGATCCTAAATCTCGAACACTTTTTTTTTATTGGATTCAACTATAAAGTTCCCTGTTTCAATGAGTAATTGTGATTTGACCGCGTATAACGAAATATCCAGGTAATTCCGGTGAATGTCAAATCTTATTTTACCGGATGCTCCCGATCAGAGAAAACAACTTTGCCCATTTTTAAAATTTTGTGTAATGTTTAAAACATATCGGTTTTCAGAGAACTGGCTCTGCCTGGTTTGCAGTTTATTTTATTTCAGTTTGTCCCATAAAAAAGGGTTTGATATCACTACTATCCGGTAATTCATTTCTTTGACCAAACTAAATTACCAAACATTTTAATTGCCATTATACTTTCCCCTTCGTATTATTCAACCAAATGAATCAGGTTGTCACCGCTGTAAAAAGATTCGGTCTGGAAAGCAAAGTATTATCTGCCGGATTTTTTGAAACGTTTCGCCGGGAACTGCGCCTGAGAAACACCAGCGCGAAGACTATCAAATCTTACTGCAGCTGCCTACGAACTTTCATTAAATATTTTCATCCCCGTCACCCCCGTGAGTTGATCGAAAATGACATCAAAAACTTTCTGTTTTATTTGATTGAAGAGAAACAGTTGGCTACGGCAACAGTTAACCAGGTTTTCAATGCTCTGCGTTTTTTGTATGTTGATCTTTACGGAAGACCATTTACGATAGCCAATCTTCCCCGACCCAAAAAAGAAAAACAGTTGCCGGTTGTTCTGAGCCAGGAAGAAGTAATGAAAATTATTGATTCGGTTGACAATCTGAAGCATAAAACGCTATTGATGTTGATCTATTCGGCTGGTTTAAGGGTTGGTGAAGCCGTGCGATTGAAAATAGAAGACGTTGACAGTAAAAGGAAGCTGATTTATCTGAAAAGCGCCAAAGGGAAACCTGTCTGCGTGCGTTCCTTACGCACAGGCAGGAAGGACCGGTATACCCTACTGTCGAATGTGGTTTTGGACAGCTTGCGAAGATATTATCAGGCTTATCGACCGCGCGATTATCTCTTCGAGGGCGCGGAGGGAAGAAGCCACTTGTCCGAAAGGAGCATTCAGCACGTCTTTGAGCGCGCGCTAAAAGTGACCGGTATTCGGAAAGACGTGTCTCTGCACAGCTTACGCCATTCTTTCGCGACACACCTTCTGGAAAACGGAACCGACTTAAGATACATTCAGGAAATTTTAGGCCATGCCAGTTCCAAGACCACGGAAATATATACTCACGTGAGTAATAAATCGCTCAGTAAAATTATAAACCCGCTTGACCAGGCGTTCAAAAACGAAATAAATGACATATGTCGTATAACTACCCATATTGGAAGGCTAAATGACATTCGTTAAGCCAGTAGTTATATGCCATATTACTTGACTGTAGGAGGTACTTATGAGACTCAAGGTTTTTATACTTGTCGCAATTGCGTTTTCCACACCATCACTTATTTTTTCACGAGAGAATCTTTTCTTACAGGCAAATGCTGGCATTACATTCCCAGTTGAACCTCAAAGACTCTCTGATTCTTGGAAAAACGGCTTGACAGTTGGTGGAGGAGTGGGCTACACCCTAAACAATTACTTTGCTATTATAGGTAACGTTTCATACAACTACTTTGGTTTTAGCGGAAAGGATCTGCAACTTGCAATACCCCCAGAGTATGAAATTATAGAAGTTAAAGGAGAGAAATCATATTTACTGGATATATCAATTAACCTGAGGCTGTCACAATTCAAAGTAGAGAATACAGTTCGCCCATTTCTTTCAGTTGGATTTGGATTTTTGACTCAAAGAATTGGCAAGGTAGAAGTATCTTTCTGGGACTTCATAAATGACCGAGACGGTGGAACTACACACTTAAGCGGAACGGGTTTATCCGATAAGAATTTTTCGCTTGCCCTTGCTGTCGGAACTGAAATACAAGTATGGGAAAAGTTTGCTATTTTCATCGAAGGAAGTTTTTTGACGACATCTAATTCAGACAATTTGTACCTCCCCGTAAAGGTTGGTATAAGATTTTGAAAGTAACGTGCGTAATACGGCAGATAACAGCGGGTTTATGCCATTTCATTAAATTTTTGGCTGACATTTAGTGGATTATTGGGTGTTCAGTTTTCTTTGAATATTTAGTATTGTGCAAAAATTTGGTGCAGTTAATACGCCAAAAACTTCATAAACCCGCGGACCGTTAGGCATAACATGAAAAATGGATAACATCCGGTACTACATATTGATCATTGGTGTACCAATTAGTGTAATTGGCGCGTATTTTGCATTTGGCGAATATATTGTTAGATTTTACAAATGGATATTTAGGAAAGAAAAGTATGAGAGAAAAATATGTGTCAAAATCATAGAGTGGTTTTCGTTCATAGACGGGAACCTCACAGAGAAAGGCATTGATCTAAAAGGACTAGACCTGATTGAGAAGGAAATAGACTTTCTATTCAATATGGAAAAGAATTCAAAATTAATGTTGAAATTTTCTAATAAATTTATAGACAAGTACCTCAGATTTTGCGGTTTGAAAAAGGAATACAGATCTAAAGAAAATTTCTTGAAATATGCCCATATAAAGCACATTAATCTTGAACTAATTCTTGGACTTGAATCACACATACAAAAGAGAAAAATCACTCAATTGAAAATGCCTTTCAAAACATACTGGGGTATTTTCAGAGGAAACTTTCATATTTTCCATCAACAGTATATTAATGGATGGAATGGTATAAGAGAAGATCAAAAGGTAATATTTTCAGATATTGAAATGCCAATAAAACTTTTAAGAATGTACTTCAGGATTTATTAAAATAAGCTATGCCTAACAGCAACTAAAAGAGCCTAATTTTTTGCTAACGCTCGACAGGAAAATGAACGGAAATAAATATCTTAACTGACTAAAAATATAAAAGGAGTAAATGGAAATAAAAATATTGAAACCAAGAAAGGCTTTAAACAAAGCCTTTTTGAAAGTAAAACCGAATAGGACTGAAATTGAATGTTTCAAGACAAATCTAATCCAATTACTCGACAGAACCAATGACGCCGAATCAGAAGAATTTCATAAAAACCTTGTTTCTGACTTTTTAAAGAAAACCTACTACGACCCCAATCATTACATAAACACCAAGGGCAGAAATGACCTTGTTATTCACAATGGAAATAATGCAAAAAGTTCTGTTGGCGTAATCATAGAAGCCAAAAAGCCGACTAACAAAGGTGAAATGCTGTGTCAGGGCAGTATAAATGTAAAGGCGTTTCAAGAATTAGTGCTGTATTTTCTTAGAGAACGAATTACCCACAAAAATCTTGAAATCAGATACCTGGTTGCTACGAATATTAATGAATGGTTCATTTTTAATGCTAACCTCTTTGAAAAACTATTTGCTCAAAATAAAGGCTTGGAAAAGCAATTCAATGATTTTGAAAATGGACGATTAGCGGGTAAGACAACTGATTTCTTTTATAAAGAAATTGCTGAACCCTTTATTTCGGAAATAACACAAGAACTGGAATACACCTATTTTGACATTCGGCAATATGAAAAACCTATAAGAAATGACGACAAGAAAGATGACAACAAACTCATTGCATTATTCAAATTGCTATCGCCGGAGCATTTATTAAAACTTCCCTTTACCAATGACAGTAACAGCTTAGATAAACGATTTTATGGTGAATTGTTGCACATTATCGGACTGACCGAAACAAAAGAAGGAAGCAAAAAACTCATTGGGCGAAACAAAGAAGGACAACGAAATACAGGTTCGCTACTTGAAAACGTCATTATTCAACTCGACAGTTTAGACAAAATAAGCAGGCTTGATAACCCGAGCCATTTTGGAGCAACACAGCAAGAACGCTTATTTAACATAGGGCTTGAATTGAGCATCACTTGGATAAACCGAATCCTTTTCTTGAAACTTTTAGAAGCCCAAATAATAACTTACCACAAAGGAGACAAGTCGTATTCATTCCTAAGTATAGATAAAATTCAAAACTATGATGATTTAAACAGCTTATTCTTTCAAGTGTTGGCTCGTAAGCTTGACGAAAGGAATGAAGATGTAAAAAAGGAATTTGAAAAAGTACCTTACTTGAATAGCTCGCTATTCGAACCTACAGAAATTGAACATTCCACGCTATTCATAAGCAACCTGAGAGATGAAAAAACAATTCCCATCTACTCATCTACCGTTTTAAAAGATGAAAAAGGAAAAAAACGTACCAGTGATTTAAGTGCTTTGGAATACCTTTTTGAATTTTTAAATGCGTATGATTTCAGCAGTGAAGGTTCAGAAGAAATACAGGAAGACAATAAAACTCTAATCAATGCTTCCGTACTCGGTTTAATTTTTGAAAAAATCAATGGCTACAAAGATGGTTCTTTCTTTACACCGGGTTTCATCACAATGTATATGTGCCGTGAAACCATACGCAGGGCGGTGGTTCAAAAATTCAACGAAACAAAGAAATGGAATTGTAAAGGAATAGACGAAATCTATGACAAAATTGAAGACCGACAGGAAGCCAACGATATTGTAAATAACTTAAAGATTTGTGACCCTGCTGTTGGTTCAGGGCACTTTTTGGTTTCTGCTCTCAATGAAATGATTGCGGTAAAAAACGACCTTAAAATCCTGCAAGACCGTAACGGAAAACGATTAAAAGAATATCATGTTGAAGTTGTCAATGATGAACTCATTGTAACAGATGAAGAAGGAGAACTTTTTGAGTACAATCCCAACAACAAAGAATGCCAACGTATACAAGAAACACTCTTTCACGAAAAGCAGACCATAATTGAAAACTGTTTGTTTGGCGTTGACATCAATCCAAACTCTGTAAAAATTTGCTGCTTGCGTTTGTGGATTGAACTTTTAAAAAGTGCCTACTACAAAAGTGAAAAAGAATTGGAAACGCTTCCCAATATTGACATTAACATCAAATGCGGAAACTCGCTCATTAGCCGCTTTGACATAGATGCAGATTTGAGCCAGGCCCTTAAAAGCAGCAACTGGACTATTGACAGCTACCGCATAGCAGTGGACACCTACCGCAATGCTCAAAACAAAGAGCAAAAGCGGGCAATGGAAAAATTGATTGACGATATAAAAAGCGACTTCCGTTCCGAAATATCACATAACGACCCAAAAGTAAAACGTCTGCAAAAACTCAATGGTGAACTGTTTACGCTTACCAACCAAACCCGAATGTTTGAACTATCGAAAAAAGAGAAGGGAGACTGGAATAAAAAATTAACAAAACTCACTTCTGATGCGCAAAAACTAGAAAGCGAAATAGAAGAAATAATAAACAACAAGATTTACGAAAATGCCTTTGAATGGCGCTTTGAATTTCCCGAAGTGCTCAACGATAAAGGCAATTTTGTGGGCTTTGATGCAATTATCGGAAATCCGCCTTATGGTGTTTCTATAAAAGGATTGGAAAGAACACAGCTTGTTTCATCCGTAAGTAAAGTCCCAGATTATGAAATATATTATTGGTTTATTGACAGGGGGCGTCAAATTTTAAAGGAACAAGGTGTAATCTCGTATATTATCCCTAATTCAATTTTGTTTAATGTTTTCGCACAAGATTACAGACTTGGTTTATTTGAAAATTGGGGCATCAAAGAAGTTTTGGATTGTACTGATATTAACATATTTGAAGATGCCACTGTAAGAAATATCATATTTCAATTTGTAAAAAGCGACACAGATAATGTTTTGACATACAAACGGACAAATGAGATAACTTCATTTGAAGAATTGGCTTCAAGACAACCTGTTTCTATACAAAAAGATGTTGTTAATTCAAACAATCAAAATTGGGGATTGATATTTAAACTTTCAGCAGACGTTCTTAAAGTTATCAAGAAAATTAAAGATAGTTCAACATCCCTTACTGATGAATTTCCAGAAACAAGTCAAGGTCTTATTGCATACGATAAATATAAAGGACAAAGTCCTGATATTATTAAAAACAGAGTATATCACACTTTCACAAAATCAAAAGACTCACATAAAAAATGGTTATACGGAGAAGATGTAACTAGATATACTGTTAAATGGAATGGAAAAGAATACATTGACTATGGTGATGGTATAGCAAACCCACGTGAACCAAAATATTTTATTGGAAAACGGTTGCTAATACGGGAAATAACTAATCCAAGAATATATGCTTCTATAGTTGAAGAAGAACTGTACAATGACCCAGCAATTATTATTGTAAAAGAAAACGAGAATAGTTTTCAACTAGAATCACTTTTAGCTATAATAAATTCAAAACTAGCAACCTTTTATCATTTTAATTCATCACCAAAGGCAACAAAAGGTGCTTTTCCGAAAATTTTAGTTTATGATGTAAATAATTTTCCACTTCCTGAAAACTTATCTAGTGAACTTGATGAAAGATTAACAACATTAGTTTCAGAACTTTTGGAACAGAAAAAATCAGACCCCGATTCTGATGTCAGTGTACAAGAAAACGAAATAGATAGTATAATTTACAGTCTTTATGACTTATCAGCTGAAGAAATAGAAATCATTGAAAACAGCGTAAAATGAAATATCCCGGTAATTCCGGTGAATGTCAAATGTTTTTCGAAAAGGACAATTCGCCGTCTGGAAAAACTCATGAATCGGTTACGTCGGTGCATATCGTACCACATAATGCACAACCCGGATATTCAACTACTATTTATTGATTTTTTATTTGCATCAATCAATCACGTTCAATAGTTTTATATATGCGCTCAGATATAATACCAACCTCTTTTAATCAAGGATAAAATTGGCAAAGATTTTATGGAGTGACTATTTCAGCGTCAATAACGAGTTCATCGACGGGCAAAACCAGAAAATGATCGCCATTATCAACGATTTTTACGAGAGTATTCAAAAAGGCTCCACGGTTTCAGAGACTGAATCGATACTGAATCGACTCGAGGATTATGCAAGTGCACAACATCCCTATGAAGAAGAGTTAATGAAGTCCATCAACTTCTCCGAACTGGAAGCCCATCAGCAGGCCCATGTTGATTTTAACAAGCGTCTGATGAATGAACACCAAAAATATCAACAGAACCGCAGTACTTATCCGGTACATGACCTTTCAAGCTTTTTAAAAGAATGGCTGGTGAACCACATCCTGCAACAGGATAAGAAATTCGCCCCTTTAATCAAATAAGCAGATATCAATATTTTATCAAATTAAAAATATATCTCAAAAATCCATACTCCATAAATCCGGTTTTCTGCCGGTGTATTTGATCCATCGAATGAACGAATCTGGTTCATATCACCCATACATATTCAAATTGGATTGGATAATATTTACGGATTAATTGTGTTTTATACACCTGGTCGATAATGCCATTCTCCGGTTTTTGGATCATGTTTCAATTTCCAATTTGCAGGCACTTCTTCAAATTCTTTCGTGAATGGATTATAACAGGGAGTCAGATCGTCCTGTAAAGGTTCAGTCCCCGCCACTTCCGGATTAATTTCTTGGCCATTATCATATTCACTCAGAACTAAATCCGAAAAATCGATGTCATTGTTATTATCCAAACCCTACTCCAAAATTATTCTAAATCTTAACTAATTGTTCAAATACCGTACCAGTTTTGAAATTTTACTCTATCAAATTAAACATGTCCAGTTTTGGGTAGATTCCTCCTCAATATTGTGTACAAACCCCATATTTATCGTGTTCGTTTGTACCACTACTCCAACACCCCATTTCCTTTTCCCTTGCCTGTTCCCAAACCCTCCAGTAAATTATTTTCGACCGACTGGTCGGTCACAATTAAAAAAGGAATGAAAATGGTACCATTACCCAAGGACGAAAATAAACGTCAGCGTATCGTCAATGCCGTGATGAAATGGAAGTGCTCTTTACGCTTCTGGCTGACAGATATGAAAAGAGCAGTATTATGATTACCAGTAATCTGCCATTTTCCAAATGGGAGAAAATCTTTAAGGATCCAATGACTACAGCAGCAGCTATTGACAGACTGGTACATCATAGTGTTATTTTAGAGCTAAATGTTGATAGTTATAGATTGGAAAAATCAAAGGAAAGTATTAGTGAAGCAAACAGGTAAAAATAATTGTCTTTTGGTGAGAAAAGTAGTTGACGTTGATCACACGGAAATGTATCCAGGAAAAGTCACCATTTTGTCACCATCCTATGTCCCAGTATGTCCCTATTTGTCCCTATTGGATATATTTCACCTGAAATGTAGAAAACAATAAACCCTTTGTAAACTGTTGATTTACAAAGGGATT